>JBJKQX010000045.1:0-8070 GCA_046704965.1 Binataceae bacterium (SeqCode) | reverse complement strand
GCAACTCCCTGAGCAGGGTTTCGGGATTGTAGCCCGCGTTGGCGGTCAAAAGGATGGGTATGACGTGATGCTCACCCGATGAGAGACTGTCCCATCCGCTAATCTGATAGCCGATGTCCGGATGTGTATCGCTTTCGTCCGCGGACGATTGCGGCTTGTCTCTGTAATAGAGACGGAAATCGAGATGCCGCAAGGTAGGAGTCGGAGCGAACGTTTGCACCATCACGCGGCCACCGCCGGTGATCGCTATCCATTTGACCGTGGGCGGATGGTCCACCAGTCTCTGCTCGGTCTCGCGCTCTCCGATCACGACCGGCGGGCCGTTCATACCGGACCACGTGAGTTTGTATCCTTTCAGGTCGCGAAACGCGATGAAAAGCCGGACGTGTATGTCGCCGAAAATCAGGCGCGGAACCCATGGAAAGTCTACCTTGAACGGGTTTTCGCCGAAGTTGCGATAGAACAGGTCCACGCTCGTGACGCGCGGGGAATGAATCCCCAGAATCAGTCTGACCGAATGGCTGAGCCGCCGCACTATTCTTATCGGCCCGGCCTTCCACGCAAGCAGATGGTTATGAACGTCGTTCTCGGTCATGTGGAAGGGAAATATCGTCAGAATACGGGCACTCACCCGCACCTTGAACTTGTCGATCATGTTGGGACCGTCCTCGTACATGCGGGTCTGCTGCGAGTAATACGAGGGGAAGTCGTTGGTGAAGCTGAGCCGATAGCGGTCGGTTTCGATTCGATAGGTCTTCGGGTCGTAAATGATATATCGCTTGGACGTGCGTCTGGGATGGTAGGCGGTCGCTATGTAGCAATAGCGGTCCGGTCCGCCCAGCGGATCGTGAACGTCGATTTCAAGCGCACCCAACGGGAGTTCTTCCGCGGCCGACGCATCAAGGCGCGGACCCAGGTCCGAGATCATCATCGACACTTCGTCGTATGGCGAGAGCGTATGCCTGTTATCGGTTGATCCATCCGGACCGTCGGGCAGAACGAAGCGGCCGTCGGAACGCCGAAAATCAACCTGAAACGGAATGGGTTCGAGCTTGCCGCCATGTACCGAAAGCACCTCAAGATGGGAGACCCTGCTGCCGATAAGCGCGTTTATCTTTGCGCCCTTCAGGATCAGAGGCTCCCAACTTCGCGCGCTTGCAAATGCGGGCGCACGAAGCATTAGAAGCAACGCGACGGTGCCGATCGCAAGACGAGCGAGATACGGAACCACGAAGCGGCCCTGGCTCGCGTCGTGCCGATGCATCAATCCAGCATGGCGGAATTGGATTCGTTTCCCAAGCGCGGACGACCTCTCGGCCGGGAGTTGCGAATCGCGCAGCCAGCGGAGACTCGCTGCGCGGAATCGTCCGGGTGCGAAATCGTCACTCAGGCGGCAGCAGGTGTCTGAGCGAGTTCGAAAGCGCCGAGTTCGAGGCCTTCCTTCGATCGTAGGACAATCTGCGTATCGAGACGACGCTCAAGCTCTTCCAGATCGTGAGCCGCCCAATCATAGAGGTAACGTGCGATGTCCGGGCTAACCTTAACCATTATCATGTTGCCGAGCGCACGCCGGCGGCCCTCGCGATGGATTGCGCGCAGGATCTCGGCGGCAGCCGTGGGCAGCGACTTCACAACCCTTCTACCCTGGCATCGCGGGCACTGCACCGTGAGCATCTCCTCGAGACTTTCGCGTGTCCGGTTGCGGGTCATCTGGACCAGTCCAAGCTCCGAAATCTTGAGCATCGAGGTGCGTGCCTTGTCGTTCTTGAGCGCGTTCTTGAATGCGTCGCTGACCCGTTTGCGGTCGGTCTCGCGCGTCATGTCGATGAAGTCGACTATTATGATGCCACCGATATTGCGCAGCCTGAGCTGCCGGACGACTTCGTCGACCGCCTCAAGATTGGTGCTGAGAACGGTTTCGTCCTGACTCTTCTTGCCCACGAAGCGGCCGGTGTTCACGTCTATCGCGGTTAGCGCCTCGGCCTGATCGAACACCAGGTAGCCGCCCGACTTGAGCGGCACCCTGCGGTCGAGGGCACGTTCGAGCTGCGGTTCGACCTTGAAGTGGTCGAAGATCGGGTCTTCGCCCTCAAACAGCTTCACGCGGGAACGGAGCCGCGGCATGTAGGTTCGGACGAACTGCATGATTCGGCCGTGCAGAGCCGGGTCGTCGCACCATAGCCGCTCGACCTCACTGGAGAACAAGTCGCGAACGGTTCTCAGTGCGACATCGAGGTCGGTGTGCAGAATTGCCGGAGGTGAGCTCTTCTCAGCCTTCTTGAGAATCGTCTGCCAGGTCTTGGTGAGAAAGGTTATGTCGCGATGGATCTCGCGCCGGCTGATCCGTTCGCACGCCGTACGCACGATGAATCCTCCGCCTTGCGGAGGACGCAATTCACTCACGATACTGCGCAGTCGGTTGCGCTCCTCGGCGCTTTCGATCCTTCGCGAAATACCCAGATGATTGCTGGTCGGCGTGTACACGAGATAGCGGCCGGCCAGCGAAATCGACGAGGTAAGCCGCGGCCCCTTCGTCCCAATCGATTCCTTTGCAATCTGAACAATGACTTCCTGATTGCGTCGCAGCTGCTGTTCGATTGGAACCTTGGGACGTCGAAAACGGCGCCGGCCTCTGCGTCCGCGACCGCCGCCGGACGGCTCAGGCGTCTCCTCCGCATCAGCTCCCACCTCGATGTCGGATGAGGCCTCGGATTCGTCGGCGCCGGGCACGGGTTCGGTTTCGACTTCCTCGCCGATCGCTTCTGCCACCGAACCCCATGCTTCAAGGCCACCCAGAAAATCCGAGGCGTGCAGGAAACCGGCCTTTTCCATGCCGATATCAACGAACGCCGCCTGCATCCCGGGCAGAACCCGTGTGACCTTGCCCTTGTATATGTTGCCGACGATGCTTCGATGCTGCTCGCGCTCGAGATAGAACTCGGCCAGCGAATTGCTTTCCAGCAAAGCGACCCGAACCTCAAGGGCCGAGCCGTTAATTAGAATTTCACGTTTCACGAAACGAACTTGTCTGAGAACAGAAGAGCCGCCTCCCGGACGCGCTTGATTCTAATGATAGGTGACTCGGGAGCGGCGAATAACATTATAAGTTCTCCGGAATAAGTGGAATAACGTCGTTCTTTTGATGACGTACCCTGTTTCCGCGATTCAGCACGAATCATACGAAGCCACCGTCAGAGGCGCAACCCGGCAGGCTTAACCAAATTTCAAACACTTTTCCAATTTTGACGGCTTGACTTCTTTTGCTGCGCCTTATACCAAAATCTGTAAATGTCCGCAGCGGTGCAATCTGCTGTCGCGATGCAGCCTGATGGCCCGGCTCTGCTTAATAGTAGAGTACTCGTCCTCAATCGCTCTTATCTTCCGGTTCACGTCACTTCCGTAAAGCGGGCTTTCGCTCTCCTGTACCAGGGCGTTGCCAAAGCGGTTGACGAGCAGTACCGGACTTTCGATTTCGACAGCTGGCGCGCTCTTTCGGTCGAAGTTCACCATGAGCGGCTTGGCATCGTGGGTGGAGTAATCCGCGTACCGCGGGTTCTTTTGTTGGTCGCCTACGAGCGGATCCCCAAGCGTCACGTGCGCTTCTCTCGCTTCAATATCTTCGCGCGTGACAATAATACCTGTCAGTACTGCGGTCGGCGTCTGCCCCGCACCGAACTCAACCTCGACCACGTGCTGCCGCGCTCGCAGGGCGGCGTCTCTACCTGGCGCAATATTGTTTGCTCTTGTCACGGCTGTAATCGAAGAAAAGGCGGACGCACTCCGGAACAGGCCGGTATGAAACTCATCCGTACCCCCAGGCGTCCCGAATGGACTCCGTTCACGACCGAAATGTTCAGCCTTAAGCGCCATCGGGAGTGGATGCCTTATCTTAGCAACGTGGATAGCGCTTACTGGAACACCGAGTTGGTCCAGGACTAGCCCGGAAGATATCCACACAACCGGCTGCGTTTCGCAGCGCTTGTGGACGCTTCATATTGGGTTCGCCTTGACCCGTTGAGTCCAGTCTGAGATAAGCTGCCACAACGTGGTGGTGCGGCGGAGGCGACTGGCGGCATGCGTCTAAAGAGCCTGGAACTTGTAGGCTTCAAATCATTTCTCGACACGACATCGATCGGGTTTGCCCCCGGGGTGACGGCCGTCGTAGGTCCCAACGGATGCGGCAAGTCGAACGTTGTCGACGCGATCAGGTGGGTTTTGGGCGAACAGGCGCCCAGCCGGCTTCGCGGCAAGAGCGCCGAAGACCTCATATACGCGGGTAACGAGTCCAACCCCGCGGCCGGGATGGCCGAGGTGACGCTGGTGCTGGAGGCCGAGGAAGGCAGCGCGCTTCCCGAGCCGTACGCGATGCTGAGCGAGGTCGCGGTCACCCGCCGCGTCTACCGCTCCAGCGATTCCGAATATCTTATCAACAAGATCCCCTGCCGCCTGAAGGACATCACCGAGTTCTTCATGGCCGCCCAGGTCCATAGCCGCGGCTACGCGATCATCGAGCAGGGCCGCGTCGAAGAAATAATCCAGGCCAAGCCGCATGAATTGCGCGCCATGATCGAGGAGGCCGCCGGTCTTTCGCTGTTCAAGGGCCGTCGCGAGATCAGCGAACGCAAGCTCGAGCGCGTGAAGGAAAATCTTTCCCGCCTCGACGACGTTCTTGGAGAGATCGAGCGACAGCTCGCTTACGCGCGCCGTCAGGCGAAGAAGGCCGAATCCTATCGGGTACTCAGCGCGGAACTTTCCGAGCTGGAGCGGTTCCAGGCCGCACGACGAATCTTTGACCAGCGCCTGGAACTCGCGACCGAAACCGAGCGCGAGGAGCAATTGCGCGCTCAATGTGAGACGGGGCGCGAAAATCTGGTTGCGTTCCAGTCGGCGGTTGAAGCGGCGTCCTCGTCGGCGCGGTCGGTCGAGACCGAACTTGCGGCCGCACGGCGCGAGCTTGAGGGTCTCAACGCGCGCACCGCCGAGCACGCTCGCACCCGCGATTTTCTGGTTCGACGCCTTGCCACAATCGACGAAAGTGAACCCGCCCATGTGGTGAGGCTTGCGGAACTCGAAGCCAATGCGACGATAGCGCGCGCGGCCCGAGCCGCCGCGGGCGCGGCGCTTGCCCGCGAAACCAATCAGGGCGACACGGCGGCAGAGACGGAACTTGCGAGGCTCAAAGAGAGCCACAATATCGCGCGTGCGGAACTGAAACGTGCCGAGCGCCAGAGCGAGGAGCTGAAGGACGACCTTTCCGAGCTTGTTCGGGAGGCAGCAGTGACTCGCAGCCGGCTCGGTGATCTTTCCGGTGAACGCGCCGAAATCGAACAACGAATCAGCCGCGCCGAAAACGACGCTCCCGAGCTTGCCGAGAAGCTTAGCCGGGCCAAAGAGATGGCGCAGCTCGCCGAAGATGCTCTTTTAAGCTCGCGCGCCGAACTGGAAGCCGCCGAAGGGCGCCATCGCGAGATAACCGAGCGGGAAATTGAAGCGCGGACCGCGATGGAAAGGGTCAACGCCAGAATTGCCGCGCTCAGCGAGGCGATCGAAGCCGAGCGCAAGCGCGCGGCGCAAATCGCCGCCGCCCGGCGCTCCGACCGTCGCCTGCGCACGGTGCTCGATTCGCTGAATGGCGACCGCCCGCCCGTCGATCCCGAGGTTCTTGCCAACGTGCTGCGTGCTCCGGCTGAGTTCGAGACCGCGCTCAAGGCGGTTCTGGGTGACCAGCTTGAAGCCGTCATCGTGGATTCGCCCCATTTCGCGGTGCGCGCGATCGATATCCTGAAGGAGAAACGCGGCGGACGCCTCAGTTTCGTGCCCGAGCCTGCGCAGACGGGTGCGGCGATGGGCGCGCGGGAAGCGATCGAGGCGCCCGGGATTGCAGGGCGCTTGCTCGACATGATCGAGGTCGAAGACCGCTTTCGACAGGTCGCCGAGGTGATGCTGGGACACGTGATCGTCGCCGACGACGTTCGTTCGGCTCTCTCCGCGTCCAACCTGAACGGGCACGGGACGATTTTTGTCACGCGCGACGGCGACCTGGTGGCGCCCGGCCGGATGATAAGCGGCGGAAGTGTCGACGGTGAGCCGGTCCAGAGCGTGCAGCCTCTCAAGGACGCGGCGGCGGAACTCGCCCGCGCCGAGACGGAGATCGTCGGGCTCAAGGAGGGTCTGGCGGCGTGCGTCGCCGAGCGCGAGGCCTCGACTTCGACCCGGTCCGAAGCGCGCAAGCTTGCCTCCGAAGCCGAGCGCGCGGCTATTGCCGCAAGGGGCGAGGCGGCCGCCGTCGAGCAAAAGGCACGGCTTTCGGGCAGCGGCCTTGAGAACGCCCGTCGCCGGCTTGAAGAGATCCGCGAGCTGTCTGTCTCCTCGAACGCGCGCCTCGAAGAGCTCGCGATCCTCGAGCAGGAGTCGCGCACGCGTCTCGCCGCGGTTCGCGACGAGCTTGCCGTGCGCCGTACCGCGGTTGAAGAGTTGGGCGCCACGATGCTCGAAGCGGCCTCGAAGGTCGAGGCGTGGCGGGCGAAGATTCACGCGCTCGAACAGGAGATGCGCCACGCGTCGCAGATTGCTGCCGACGTGGAGCGGCAGATAGACGAAAGTGAGATTCGTCTGGTGCGCGCCCGTCAGGAGCGTGCCGAGTTCGAAGCCGAACTTGCCAAACTCGCGGCGCAGGACGAGCAGGACCGTCTCAAGCTGGGCGAACTCTCCGAGGCAACCGCGAATCTGGAAGCGCTACTGGCCGAGCGACGGCATGAACTGGAGTCGCGACGCGCGGAACTCAAACGCGCACAGACCGAGTTGCAGGCGGCCGAGAGCGAAGCGGTCGAGTGCGGGCTCAAGTGCGAGCGTGCAAGGACGCTGGTCGGCGAGCTCGAACGGACCTTCGCGGAGAAGTTTGAAGCCGCGTTCGATTCTGTGGCCGAGCAGTTGGCCGCCGAGGTCGCCTCGCGCGACACCTCAGCCGACGAAAGCCGCATCAACGAGCTTCGTGCCAAGGTAGCCAGAATTGGCGCGGTCAACCTTGCCGCCGAAGGCGAAGTTCAGGAACTCGAAGAGCGCGCGAGCAAGCTGCACGCAGAGCGCGAGGACCTCGACGCCGCAGTCAAGGACCTGACGCAGACAATCACCAAGCTCAACCGCGAGGCCCGAAAGCGCTTCGCCGAGACCTTCGAGGGCGCGGCGCGCAACTTCGAGGAAATGTTCCCCAAGCTTCTGCCTGGCGGAAAAGCGCGATTGGAACTGGAGCAGACCGCCGACGTGCTGGACGCCGGCGTCAATATCATGGTTCAGCCCGCAGGCAAGAAGGTCAAGGAAATAGGGCTGCTTTCGGGCGGTGAGAAGGCGATGTCCGCGATGGCGCTTATCTTCTCGCTGTTCCTGCTCAACCCGAGTCCGTTCTGTGTGATGGACGAAGTGGACGCTCCCCTCGACGAATTCCGTCTGCAGGCGTTCACCACTCTGATTCAGGAACTCAAGGGCCGCTCACAGTTCATCGTGATAACCCACAATCAGCGCACGATGCAGAAGGCCGACCATATCCACGGCGTCACGATGGACCGCCCGGGCATCTCACGCGTTATCTCGCTCAAGATTCCGCAAGCCGCCTGACGCCTTCGAGATTTCGGCTCCGCGCGCAGGTTCACCGCTGCTCTACGAAGAAGCGCGCTTCCACCATCGCCATCAACGCTGCCCCGGCGCGCGTACACCCTGCCTTCCTCGATGCGCCGGTCGTCCCATCGGTTGCCCGGGTCGCGCAGAAGGTGCGGGACGGACTTGGGATGGTTTAGCTTTCCCCGCCGGTTTTCTCATCCGAGGAGGTTTGTGACGCCGTTGCCTGCGAATAGGGCCGGGGAACGCGTAGGGATAAGGATAATAGTACGGACTGCCGAGCCAGAACGGATAATAATAAGGGGGATAAATGTATGGACGCGACGCAACGGCGCCGCGGGCCACATACTCCTCCAGCGTTCCGACCCGTGGCTCGGACGGGCTGGCGGCGCATCCCGCGGTCGCAAGGGCCATCCCGAGCAGCGCCACGACGGTGACGAGCTTGATCGTCGACAATTT
>JBJKQX010000044.1:0-4909 GCA_046704965.1 Binataceae bacterium (SeqCode) | reverse complement strand
TAATCGCCTGTACAACGCAGGCTTGTTACCAACCGTTCCCGGTACCGGGGGACTGGAATCCGGATTCTACGCTCTCCTCGTCCGCACGAAACCCGGTCTGAGTCACTTGATCATGAGAGCCGCAATTCACCATGTCAGCTCGTCCCACCGTAATGTCGTGGTCATCGCAGCGACGACATTGGCTCACGTAAAGCGAGCGTACGAGTCAGGAGTGCGCAACATGATTATCTTCCTAACCATCGTCACCACACTTGTGATGGCTGTATGTTGCTTTGGTATCTATGGACTCACTTACTTCAACGTGGGTGGTCGCGTCCGACAGATCGGTACGCGGCGGGCGGTGGGGGCACGCGCCCACGATATCGTGGTTCATTTCATGGTGGAGAATGCTCTCGTTCTGACTGCGGGCACGCTGCTCGGTAGCGTACTGGCATTGGCTATCGGAGAATGGCTCACGGCCCGGTTTGCTCGCCCCCGCCTCGATGCGGTGTACTTGCTTGCGGGCGCGGTCACGCTGTGGGTGGTCGGCCAGCTTGCCGCCTGGATGCCGGCTCGACGGGCTGCCGCCGTGCCGCCCTCGGTAGCAAGCCGCACGGTGTGAGTTTCGCAATCACAGGGAACTAAAAGCGCGCGCGATGGCAGTATGGGAGCCAGTGATGACCTGACCAAGTGTCCGCTGCATCAGCACTACGTCCACCCATCGACCGAGTTTAAAGCCGATCGAACAAAGTGTCCCAACCGGCCGGAATCCCATTCGGGAATGCAGGGCAATGGATGCGACATTTGCACTGTTGCCGATCACCGCGACCATCTGCCTCCACGGTCCGGCCTGGCAGCGCGAAATGAGCGCTCCGAGAAGAGCGTTGCCGACACCGTGTCCGGTCTCTCCTTCCGCGACGTAGACGGAATCCTCGAGCGTATAGCGGTAAGCCGAACGGGAATGGTAAGGCGTGGCATAACTGTAGCCGATGACTCGTCCGGCTCGGTCGGCGACGAGATATGGCAAGCCGTGCGTCTTGACCGCGCGCCAGCGCCCGAGCAGCTCCTCCACGGGTGGCGGTATCTCTTCGAAGCTCGCCAGTCCGTGAAGCACATGATGAGCATAGATCGAGTGAATGGCCGGCGTGTCCGCTTGGGCGGCATCGCGGATTAGGACGGGCGTTGACATCAAATCCAGTATAGTGGACCATCTGTCTAGTATGCAAGACGTCGCTCTATCGCCGACCCCCATTCCTCTCAGTCATCGCATTGCGGCGCACGTCAGAGCACTGCGTAACGGTCAGGGGATGTCCTTGGATGTGCTCTCGGAACGATGCGGGGTGAGCAGATCGATGATTTCGTTGATCGAGCGCGGCGAGAGCAGCCCAACTGCCGCAGTGCTCGAGAAGATTGCCTCGGGGCTCGGCGTGCCGCTCGCTGCATTCTTCGACGAGCCGGCGAGTTCTGCGAGCCCTGTCTCGAAGCGTAACGACCGGACGATCTGGCGCGATCCGGAGTCGGGCTACGAGCGGCGCAACATATCGCCGGCCAACTTCGCCTCAGCCATTCGTATCGTCGAAGTATCGTTGCCGCCCGGAACTCGCGTCGCCTACGAAAGGGCAGCCGGGCAGAGCCACATTCATCAGCAGATCTGGATCCAACAGGGTGAAATTGAGTTAACCGTCGGACTGACGACCCATCGCTTGGCGGAGGACGACTGCCTTGCCATGAAGCTCGGCGAATCAATTGTGTTTGCGAACCGCACGCGTAATCCAGCGAGATACATCGTCGTCATCGCAAGCGAGCGACTCAGCGTGTCGTGTGGCGAGGTGCCGAGTGAGTCGAAGGCGGGCAGCAAACCGGTGGGTCGCCTCTCGCGGCGCGCGAATCGTAGCCGCGGCCTCAAGCAGCTGAGATCGGAGAGGCAATGAGCTTCGCTCCGGTAAGCTACTCAAGGCGACAGCAACAGAGCGGAAGCTCAATGACCGATGAGCACATTGCGCCCCGGAGAGCGTGTGAATGTCTCGAGGAGAATTTCACTTGTGACCTCCGTGAGCGCCTTGGCAGACACGGTATCGGTCAGCACCTTCCACTTTGGGGATCATAAAAGAAGAAGGCCACAGACCTGCTGTCACATCAATTTCTCGAATCCATTCGCATCAGGAATGCAGGTGCGCCGCTTGACCCGGGCGAAGCGATCGCGATGGTGGCCATATCGGTGGGCTATGCGGATCAAAGCCACCTGACAGGGCAGTTCAAACGCTTTCTGGGTGTCACGGCCCGGCAGTATAGGAATCACAGAACCCGAGGTGACTCCGCAGATGGTAGGGACTTGGGGGAGAGTCCGTCACGGAAGATAATCGCTCGATAGACCTCGTCAATGATCAGATATGTCTTGGGGCTTCGTTCGCGAACTCGCTCGAGGATGCGGCCAAGATCGTCCTGAGCGATCGCAATACCCGAGGGATTCTGCGGCGATCGAAGCAGCAGGAGCCTGATCGTGGCGGTGGGGTGTTCCCAGGGAGAGTTGTCGAAACCGGGTTCGGCCGTTCGTAGAGGTATCGTGCAATCACTCACCCGGAGCCTCCTATGACCCCCACCATCACCGCTTTTGAGCGCTCGCCCGATCGTGGTAGAGGGCTGGCGCGTGACATGCGCGTTCGCTGGGCGCTGGAAGAAGTTGGTCAACCCTACGACGTTCGCCTGCTGTCGTTCAAAGCCATGAAGGAACCCGCGCATCTCGCGCTTCATCCCTTCGGACAGATTCCGACCTATGAGGAAGGCGATCTCGCCCTGTTCGAATCGGGGGCAATCGTGTTCCATATCGCCGAGCGCCACGCGGGCCTGCTGCCGGACGATGCGAAGGCCCGGGCGCGCGCCATCGCCTGGATGTTTGCCGCTCTCAACACGATCGAGCCCCCGATCATCGATCTTCAGAACGCCAAGCTCCTCGAGGGCGACAAACCGTGGTACGCGCAGCGGCTGCCTCTCGTCCAGGATCGGATTCGGGCCCGGCTGGGCGAGCTTTCCTCTCGACTTGACGAGGCCACGTGGCTCGACGTTGAGTTCAGCGCCGGCGACTTGTTGATGGTTGCGGTGCTGTTCAGACTAAAAGCATCAGGACTGCTGGACGAATATCCGAAGTTGTCCGCCTACGTCGCCCGCGGCGAGGCGCGGCCCGCGTACCGACGGGCTTTCCAGGCTCAATTGGCGGTGTTCACCGCAGCAAAGTGACCTGGTCTCCATCGGCCGAACCCAAGCGGAACCCATGCCGGCGTCGCCCCCGAGCCGCTCGCTTGCCGTCGCCTGCCCCCGGGGCAGGGGCGTGATGATCGAGCAACTCGGGACGACGCCAATTTTCCGATCGAGGGCCGTTGCGATTGCGCCCTGTCCGCTACCGCATGCGATCGACGCCGCTCTTCGTGCACTGCTGCCACTGCTTCTGGTGCCGGCGCGAGACCGGCTCCACGATCGCGCTGAATGCGCCCCGTGTAGGGACAGCATCTCTCTTGTGTTCTCACCGAGGCAGGCGATACGCTGCGGGAAGGCACTGCCGATTGCGCGCATGTTCCGTTCCTCAGTTTCAGGCAATGAGATCGTATCGAAGCAATATCGTCGAGTCAGCCGCTCAACTCTGTCAGGGCAAGTGGGCATGATTCGGGGGGGGGCTGGGCTATTGACCCGTGCCCTTCAGCGACGGCTTTATCCGCGTCGAATGGTCCGCTCCGTGCGCTATGGTCGTGTTTCATTCTGTTTGGGACATGCGCTCGCACGGGCCGACTGGGCACTGGAACGGGCGTCTTACTCGGGCCATCTCGCGGTGAAATGCATCCTCGCGCGGCGCTGACGCTAAACGGCAAGATTCGACAAGCGCTGGGATGCAAAGTGATCTAACCTCCTTGGAATACGCAAGTACTCTCCCGAGGTCCATTGAAAAGCCTACATCGCGGGACTGTCGCTGACGTCATGAATACCCACACTGGCAGGCTGCGCCAGCTTGCGGCTGCCTTTCGAGTTTGGCTTCGGTTTTGGCCGGTGTCCCCTGCATGGACTCACGGACACCTACCCCGCGAGGGCACGCTTCCGAATGATCAGTCGCGGCCGCGGGCGATAGTTCCTCGATGGTTCTGGTGATGAGCCCGCGCGTCGCCGGAAGTCGCATTGAGCCGATCACTCATTGAGCTAGAGATTATGCCCTTCTTCAGGGCAACTTCGCAAACGAGCCGGCGATCACAACTCCTAACGTATGTCGTCTCGCATTCACACACACCCTTATGTACTCAAGATCCGACCATGCTTATCCCTGGTGAGAATCGATTGTCATATTATTCGAAGCTTTCTTTGCTTATGAATTGAAGCGCCAATTCGGGCTATTTGCGTTTCGCGTCCTCAAACTGCACGGAGCAATGCACCAAGCGTAGTTGGGACTCGGCACTACTGAATTGCTCACTCTAGCAACCGTGGTATTCGCGCTAGGGATCTACCAGCAGACCAGTCTTCTCAATGCACCCTTGCTCGAAGGTGTGCTCTATTGAGAGCACGCAACCGCCAAGTACATTCGGATCTGGCAACCCGCAATCATATCGACGGCGATAATACTGCTCGCATCAATCGTCCCGTCTGCCCTCACCGCACACTTCGGCCGCTCCTCGAAAATGTTCGGGACGCTGCAGTCCGGAAAATTGTCTAAAGCGACGCTTCATAAATTTTGGATGATGTATCCGCTTGCTGTGATCGGAGCGCCTCTGTCGGAAGAAATTTACTTCCGGTTGGCGTTGATATCGATCATTGTATGGCTGATAGCACTACTGTCCCAACGTTAATCGAACAAAATCAGCTGGTTGGCGCTCTCGGGCAGTTCCGGCATCTTCACGGCGAGCCTAAGCAGCTGATCCAACGGAGTTTTCTCAAACAGGCTCAGGCTCAGAAT
>JBJKQX010000043.1:0-11209 GCA_046704965.1 Binataceae bacterium (SeqCode) | reverse complement strand
GGTATTTTGCGTCTTCCAGGTGCCGCAGTTGCCGCTCTGAAACCGCTCAATTTTTACATTTACATCGGGCAAAAAACGGAGATGCCTGAGGCTTTTCCTGGGGCCCGGTTTTATGCCGACGGTCTGGACCGGCTTCGCGAGCACAGGAGCGTGCGCAAGAACCTCCCGAACGAGTTCTGGCGCGATCAAATCAACGGCGCCCGGTATTGCAGCATTGCAGAAAAAGACGGGCAGCTCGCCGGCGTGATCTGGTTGTACGACTATCCTGCAAAGCGCCCGTTCCTGGTACTCGCGCCGGGCGATGCCGAGATCAGCGCGGCATATATTCTCCCTGAGTTTCGTGGTTGCAGTCTGTATAGACCGCTGGGCTTCTCTTTGAGGGAATGGTGGCTCGATTCGCGCGGTGGCCGCGTCTTTGGCGTGGCTGCAGCCACCAGCCCGGCCACGCTCTCAATACTGCCGCGCAATGGATACGTGCATGTGGCCACGCTGCATCGCAATTCGTATTTTGGGCCGCGTTTCCATACCGCCCAGGTGCCACATGACGAGCCGCATGAGGTGCCACAGGATTTCTCGCAGGCAACTCCGGCGACCGCCGATTCGTCACTCTAACCCCAAGCGGGCGGCCGGCGATCCTTCCACGGCACGGCTAGCCGACTATCGTCTGCTCGTTCATTCTCGGTTACAAAATGACAATAGCCGGGTTGTGGTGAGGCCTATACTCGGATGGATGGGAATCGTAACTGCCGTTCGTGGGCTAGCGAAGTTCGGCGGCGTTTCGCATCTTCCCGGGGCCGCCGTTGCCGCTCTTAAACCACTCGACTTTCACGTCTATCTGGGCCAAAAGCCTGATGCGCTGGATGCTCCTCCGGGCTTCCGATTTTATGCCGACGGTCTTGACCGGCTTCGCGAGCTTAGGAAAGGGCGCAAGGACCTTCCGAACGAGTTCTGGCGCGATCAAATCAACGGCGCCTAGTATTGCAGCATTGCGGAAAAGAACGGCCAGCCGGTCGCTGTAATTTGGATTTACGGCCACCCTGCAAAGCGCCCGATGTTGGTACTCGCTCCCGGCGATTCTGAGATAAGCGCGGCCTATGTTCTCCCTGCCTTTCGTGGCTGCAGCCTGTATAGACCCCTTGGTACCCTTTTTGAGGCGTTCGTGGCTCGATTCACACGGTGGCCGCATCTTCGCCGTGGCAGCATCCGATAACCCGATTACCCTCGCGGTACTGCGGCGCAATGGATACGTGCATGTGGCCACCTTGCGTCGCAGTTCGCTTTTTGGGCCGCGCTTCCATACTGCCCAGGTGCCACATGACGTGCCGCATGAGGTGCCACAGGATTTCTCGCAGGCAACTCCGGCGACCGCCGATTCGTCACTCTAACCCCAAGCGGGCGGCCGGCGATCCTTCCACGGCGCAGCCTGCTCCATCTGGCCCGCGATTCTGAACAGCGCAGCCTCGTCGCCCAGGCGCGCGCCGAACGTCACGCCGAGCGGAAGACCATCTTTGTTCCAATAAAGCGGAAGGCTGATCGCGGGTTGCCCGGTCACGTTGTAGAGCGGATTCAGGTGGGCGAACTTGACGATCGTTTCGTCGAACATGTTGGCGTTCGGGCCCGTCAGGTCGACCGTTCCGAGCTTGAAGGGCGGCGTCCCGAGCGTGGGCGTCAGCCACAGGTCGTATTTCTCGAAGAAACCGGCGAATCCGTGCGAGAATCGTTGCAGTCCGTTCACCGCGAGCAGGTATTGCGCGGCGGTGATTCCCTTGCCGAGTTCGTAAAGGTTCCAGGTCAGTGATTCGAAAAGATCGCGCTCCGGCTTGCGCCCGGTAATGCGCCGCACGCCCTCGACCGATACCGCCGCGCTCGCGGTCCACACCACGGTGAAATCAGGCATCAGTTGCGCCAGATCAAATTCCGGTGCGTCTTCGGTGACTTCATGGCCGAGGTCGGCCGCGAGCTTTGCCGCGCGCTGCACCGCTTCGACGCTGTCCGAATGAACGAGGCTGCCGTCCATTGCCCTGGTGTAGAACGCGATCCTGAGCCGCTCGGGACGGGCTGTCACTTCTTCGAGCCACGGACGTGCTGGAGGCGGCGCGACGTAAGGATCGCCCGGCACAGATCCAGCGGTTGCGTCGAGCGCGGCGGCACTGTCGCGCACGGTGCGCGTGACCACGTGCTCGACGATGAGCCCGTTCATCAGGTCTCCCGCTAGCGGGGCCAGCGAGTTGCGCGCGCGTGTGGGCTTGAGCCCGACCAGGCCGCAGGCCGCGGCGGGGATACGGATTGAGCCGCCGCCGTCGTTGGCGTGCGCCAGAGGAACGATTCCCGCTGCAACCGCGGCGGCAGAACCGCCGCTCGATCCGCCCGTGGTATGGGCAAGGTTCCACGGATTGTGCGCGGGTCCGTAAAGTTGCGATTCGGTGGTCGGCACCAGGCCGAACTCGGGCACGTTGGTCTTCGCGAAGGGAATCAGGCCGGCGCGCTTGTATCGTGCGACCAGTTCGGAATCGACCGGCATCGGGACGTTCGGCACATAACGGCTGGCGCTGCGTGTCGGCACGCCCGTGAGGTCGCCAAAGATGTCCTTGAGCAGGAATGGTACGCCTTCGAACGGAGCGTTTCCGGGCTTTCGATCGCGCGCGGCCTCGCGCGCCATGTCGTAAAACTTGTAGACGATAGCGTTCAGCTTGGGATTGAGTTTCTCGGCCCTTGCGATCGCTTCGTCGAGCAGTTCGAGTGCCGTTACCTCGCGCTTGCGGACCAGTTCGCCCAGCGCGAGGCCGTCATAGGAAGCATATTCACCGATTGCCATGCGATACCCCTCTGTTTCGAGGTGTTACCGCGCCCGGAGAGATACGACAAGCGATTTTTGAGCCGCCGACGCGCCCTCCCTCGCGGACAAGGGCGAGCGCATCGGCGAAAAGGATGGAAATGCTAGTGACTATTCAGCGCGCCAGACGGGTTTGCGCTTTTCGAGGAACGCGCGCACTCCCTCTTTGGCGTCTTTGCTCTGTCGAACGTCACGCGCCATCTGGAGCATGTCCTGATGCCACGCGTCGAACGCGGCGCTCATGCATCGGCGTATCGTCGCCTTCATCGCGCGCAGCGAAAGAGGAGCATTGCCGGCGACCTTTTCGGCGAGCGAATTCGAATATTCGACGAGTTTGGCGGCGGGCACGACCTCGTGAGCCAGACCCATCGCGAGACCCTGCTCGGCGTTGAAGATGTCGGCGGTGTAGAGAATCCTGGCGGTGTTGGCCGAGCCGCAGACCTCGATCAGCTTGCGGGTGAAGTCGTACGGGACCATCAGCCCAACGCGTCCGAGCGTCATGCCAAGCTTTGCGTTGTCGGCTGCGATACGCAGGTCGCAGTGGAGCGCGAGTTCCAGCCCTCCGGCCAGCGCCGCGCCGTGAACCGCGGCAATCGTCGGCACCGGAAACTTCTCCAGGCGCCCGAATACGAATTCAAGCGAAGTGGGATTATGACCCGACCCGGCTTCGTCGACTTCCTTGAGATCGATTCCGGCGCAGAAGCTTGAGCCTTCGCCGCGCAGCAGCAGCGCGCGGATTTCCTTGTCGTTTTCGAACTGGGCGAGCGCCGAGTTGAGCTGCTCGATCATCGGCTGATTGAGCGCGTTGCGTTTTTCCGGACGGTTGAGCGTCAGGACTGCGTAGTTTTGATGACGTGTAACGTTCAGAATCTGCTCGGCCATTTCCGCCGACTCCTTGTAAAAGCCGAAATATTTGAAAATTACGCCGCATCCTCGCACGGGACGCCGCCACCTTCAAGCGATAACGAGCGCGCTCGGGCGGCGTCAAACGACGATATTCAGGAGCTTGTTGGGCACGTAAATCACCTTACGCGGTTGCTTGCCGCCGAGATGACGCTTAACCCCATCGCTCTCAAGCGCCATCGAGCGCACTTCGTCTTCCGCAACGCCGACTGCGACTTCGAGCCGCTCGCGCACCTTGCCGTTCACCTGCACCACGACGGTTACGGTCTCGTCGCGGGTAAGCTCGGGATCGAAGCCGGGCCATTTCTCCAGATGTATAGACTCGGCGTGACCGAGAGCGCGCCAAATCTCTTCACACATATGCGGCGCCATCGGAGCAAGCATCAGGACGTACGACTCGATCGCAAAACGTCCCGCTTCTTCGGGTCCCAGCTTCGAGAGGTAGTTGAGCTGATCCATCATTGCGGCGACGCCGGTGTTGAACCGGAGGCGCTCGACGTGATCGGTCACGGTGCGAATCGTCTTGTGCGCGCGCTTGACGGTTTCGGCGTTGGGATTACCTTCGGGCGCACCGGCCTCGACGTAACGCCGCATCATCGTCCACACCCGCGCGAGGTAGCGCTGAGTGCTGGCGACGCCGTCCTCGTTCCAGTTGGTCGGCTCGTCGAACGGACCCAGGAACAGTTCCCAGAGCCTGAGCGCGTCGGCACCGTACTTTTCGATCATCGCGTCGGGCGTGACCACGTTGCCCTTCGACTTGGACATCTTCTGCCCGTCGGTGGCCCATATCATCCCCTGGTTGCGCAGCACCGGGAACGGCTCCTTGAAGCCGATTATCCCCGCGTCATACATCACCTTGGTCCACATCCGTGCGTACAGCAGATGCATCACGGCGTGCTCCGCGCCACCGACGTAAAGGTCGACCGGGAGCCAGTAGTCGACAGCCTTGCGATCGAACGCTGCCTTGTCGTTGTGCGGCGAGGCGAAGCGCAGGAAGTACCATGACGAGCACGCGAAGCCGTCCAGCGTGTCGGTCTCGCGCTCGGCAGGACCTCCGCATTTCGGGCAGACCGTGTTGACGAACTCGGGAACGTTGGCGAGCGGCGAGCGTCCAGTGCCGGACGGCTGATATTCGCTCATCTCGGGCAGCCTGACCGGAAGCTGGTCGTCAGGGACGGGCACCGTCCCACACGCGCCCTTGCAATGCACCATCGGAATCGGCGCGCCCCAATAGCGCTGGCGCGAGATCAGCCAGTCGCGCATCCGGTAGCTGATCGTGCGTTTCCCGATATTGTTCTGCTCCGCGTACTCGCACACGGCGCTGAGCGCGTCGGCGGTCTTCATCCCGTTAAGGAAGCCCGAGTTGATCGCGACGCCGTATTCGGTGAAGGCCGCGTCGGCGGGTGGCTCGCTGCCGTCTTCGGGCGCGGTCACGCGCGGAATTTCGAGCGCGTACTTCCGGGCGAACTCGTAATCGCGCTGGTCCTCACCGGGTGCGGCCATGATCGCGCCGGTGCCGTAACCCATCAGGACGTAATCGGCGATCCAGATCGGGATGTCCGTTTCGGTGAAGACGTTGCGAGCGTAGGCGCCGGTGAAGACGCCGGTCTTTTCCTTGACCGTGGACATGCGCTCGATTTCGGTCTGGCGGCGGGCCTGGCCGGCGTACTCCTCGATCGCGGCGCTCTGCTCGGGCGTGGTGATCTCGGCGACCAGCGGATGCTCGGGGGCGAGCACCATGAATGACACGCCGAAAACGGTGTCGGGCCGCGTGGTGAAGAATCGAACTTCGCTGCCCGGATGACCTGTCACGGGGAAGGCTAGCTCAGCGCCCTCCGAACGCCCGATCCAGTTGCGCTGCATTAGCTTTATCGGCTCGGGCCAATCGATACCCTCAAGGTCTTCGAGCAGGCGGTCGGCATAGGCCGTGATTCGGATGTACCACTGTTCGAGGTCCTTCTTGCTGACGGGAGTATCGGTATGCCGCCAGCAGCATCCGTTGACCACCTGCTCGTTGGCCAGGATCGTGCGGCACTTGTCGCACCACCATTGCGAGCCCGTCGCGCGGTAGGCGAGGCCGCGCTTGTAGAGCATCAGGAAGAACCACTGGGTCCACTTGTAGTACTCGGGCAGGGACGAATTGATCTCGCGGGTCCAGTCGTAGGCGCACCCGGAAATCTTCAACTGACGCTTGAAGTTTGCGGCGTATCGCGGAACGGTCTCTGTGGGATGCGATCCCTTGAGCAACGCCTCGTTTTCAGCCGGAAGCCCGAACGCATCCCATCCCATCGCATGCAGGACGTTGAAACCCGCCATCCGTTTGTAGCGCCCGATCACGTCGCACGGCACGTAGTTGTGCAGATGGCCGACCGACAGGCCCGCGCCGGAGGGGTATGGAAACATCTCGAGCACGTAAAACTTGGGATGGTCGGAGTCCTGCCGGGTCAGGTAGAGATTGGTCCGTTCCCACTCGTCCTGCCAGCGGGTCTCGATACTTTTGGGGTCGTAACGCTCGTCCATTTTTCAGCTTTCAGTTTTCCGTCTTCCGTTGTCTCGGCGGATGGCGTTTGCCGCTCAACGGAGTTTAGCCTGACGCGCGGAGGGCTCCAACCGAGGCCCCTAGACTTGCCCGCGGGATTCGAAGTGAGAAGGTGTCGAGCCGATCTGCTCGCGCGGACTCTGGAAAGATAGTCGCGCGCACGAAGAACCTGGCGGACTCGCGGCTTGGGCGGCGTATGCGATCATGATAGCGAGCGCCCGCGTCAGCGGGCACTCGTCGCCGGCGCGATTGGCGTTACTTCTTGCGCACGATCGTCAGCCCGTCAGATATCGCGAGCATCACGGCCTCGACCCGCTCGTCGGTCGCGACGAAGTCGTTCATCTGGCGAATCGCAGCGGTGCTCGAAGTCTGGTCGCTGGGGTCGACTACCCGTCCGTACCACAGCACGTTGTCGATCAGGATGAGACCGTCGCGGCGCATCCGCTTCAGGATTTCCTCGTAGTACAGGCGATAGTTTTCCTTGTCAGCGTCGATAAATGCGAAATCGAACGACTCGGAGACGGGCAGGGCGGCGAGCGTGTCGGCCGCGGGAGCCAGCTTGAGCGTGATTTTGTTCGCCACCCCCGCGCGCTCCCAGTAACGGCGCGCGACCGAGGTCCATTCCTCGCTCGTGTCGAGGCATAGCAACCGGCCGTCATCGGGCAGGGCGCGAGCGACGCATATCGAGCTGTAACCGGTGAATGTTCCGACTTCGACCGCCGAACGTGCGCCGATTGCGCGCGCCAGCAGGCCCATCAGGGTGCCCTGTTCGGGCGAAATCTGCATCGCGGCGAGCGCACCGAGCGCTGCCGTTTCTTCGGCAAGTTCGCGGAGCAGAGGATCGCCGTTGTGTCCGTGTGCGACCGCGTAATCGTAAAGTTCGTTGTCGACTTTGAGGAATCTGTTCAAGGATGCCATTTGAATTCTCTTATGATTCGGAAAACGTTGCAGACATGATCATGCAGGGATGAAGGTTCGAGCCTTCGATTTAGCAACTGCGGTCGGGGCTTTCCAGTTTCGCGGGCAATTGCGACGTCGTTGATCGCAGCCGGGCCGGAAGGTCATCCGCGCTAAAGGCCGATCCGCTCCAGTTCGCGCATCATGCGCTCGGGATGCGACGCGCCCCAATAGATACGACCGCACTCGGGACATTCGGCGAAGCGTTCATTGCTCGCATAAACGAATTGGGGGACGCGACGCACGATCAGTTCGCGATTCACCTCGATAAGAGGACAGTTGCATCGCGAGCATCGCGACAGCGCGGCTTTTCTCGGGTCGAACGGATAGCGGGCCATCACCTCGCGAAGCTGGCCCCGGAAGTCGTTACTTTCTAGATAGAGCACGTCGGAAGCGGTGCGAAGCCGCTTGTCGCGCGTCAGCATCACGCGATCTTCGGACCGGGCACGCGCTAGCATCGCCGCGCCATCTATCGAGGGGTCGGAAATCGTGTCGGCTCCGAGCAGCCTGAGCCATCGCGCAAGCCGCGCCAGCATCCGGTCGGCGGCGAACCTGGGAGTTTCCGCAAGGCCCACCTGAAATAGTATAGCAGCAATGGTCGCGTGTCGGTTTGCGCGGATACGAAGGCACTAATCCGAAAGGATTGTCATCATGAAGGAACAAAGGGTCACGATTCCCTCGGGCGAACTGGAACTCGAAGCTTTGGTTGCAATTCCGGAACAGGCCGCCGCGTCGCGCGGCGCCGTCGTTTGCCATCCCCATCCGCAGTACGGCGGCTCGATGTACAACAACGTGGTCGATGCCGCGCTGGATGCGATGTGGCGTCTTCAGATGGCGACGGTGCGGTTCAACTTCCGCGGCGTGGGCATGAGCAGTGGTGCGTACGGCGGCGGTGCGGGCGAAGCGGAGGATGCAAAGGCTGCCTTGCGTTTCCTGCTCGAACGACAGGGCGTCGCGAAGCAGGGCGCCGTGATGGCGGGATATTCATTCGGTGCGGCAGTAGCGATGCGAGCCGGGATGGATATGGAAGAAGTCGATACGATCGTCGCGATAGCGCTGCCGTTGGCGATGGGCGACTTTGCGGTAGACGCGGCCAAGGCTAAGAGAATCGTGCTCGTTTCCGGCGACGACGACGATTATTGTCCCGAAGAATCGATCACCGATTTCGCGAATCGGCTCGGCTCGAAGGCAAGTCTGGAGATCATCGAGGGTGCCGACCACTTTTTTGGCGGCTTCGAGGAGATGGTGTCAGACGCGCTGGTCAAACTTATGGGGAAGGAGTGAGTCCCGCGACGTGTGACTCGCCAAGCGGAAGCTGGGTCGCTTCCCAGATGGCGTAGAACGGGTCGTACGAATTTGCCTTGGCGAGATCGATGATCTGATGAATCGTGGAGCGGGTGTCGCCGTGATTACGCTTTTCCAGGGCGTCGAAATTGTCCATGTCGTGGAAGTAAATCATGTAGCTCAGCATCACGGCGTTGTTGAGCGGATGCTTGTCGAGGTTGAAACGGTCGAGGCCTGAAAGCGTCGGCTTGATTTGCTCGTAGTTCTTCTGGATTTCGGCAAAGACCTTCTTGCGCCGCTTGAGAATCTGCTTTTCGGGCAGACCGCTATCATAAAGTTTCAGCAGTTTCGCCTGCGACTGAAGCAGGAAGCTCGCAAAGCGCAGATTGCTTTTGTACACGGCCCGTGCGGCGCGCGCGTCGGCCGACGACGGACCCTCGGTTGAATCGAAGAAATCGACCGCGCCTCGGGTTCCCACAAAGTTGGCCGCGGATTCGTCGAATGTCACGTCGCTCGCCAGGAAGTAAGTACGATGGAATAGTTCGTGAATTACCACGTTGGCGAGCACGACCTTGTTGAGCGCCAGCATGTTGGAAAGTAGCGGGTCGGCGAAGAATCCGAGGCTCGAGAACGCAACCGCCGGCCTGACCAGCGTGTCGTAGCCCTGCGCTTCCATGTGCCGCGCTTCCGCCTCGGCGTTGCTTTTCTCGAAATAGCCGCGATAGGGAACCGACCCAACGATCGGAAACCACCATAGGTATGGTTTCAGCGAGTCGCGCGGCGCCGCCATCACGACGTAAACGACCGCGCCCCGATCGACGGGGCTTACCGTGCTGTATGCTGCGCCGACGTTAAGGCCGAGCTTGTCCTCGGCGAACTTGCGGACCTTGAGGACGGTTTCGAGTTTCGCGCGAACCTTGGGTGAGACGTCCTGCTTGGCGAGCACCTGATCAATCGGCTTTCGGTTCCACAGGATACGTCCTTCCTCGTACGCGGCGCGCGCGATGTACGGGATGCCGCATCCCGAGAGCGTGGTCATCGCCACGATAAGCGCAACCGCGCAAAGCGCCGGGATACCGCGAGTCAGGAGAAAACGCCTCCGCCGCGAGGATGAAGACGCCGAAGCCGACTCTCGTGTCTCAGCCCCGCCGCTCATTTGCAAAGAACCCTGTGCGGTCTGAGGAACAAGTGATCAATCCGCCGCCTCACGCGCCATGTCGGGCGTCGCCGCGTATTGAAGTTCGAATAGCCTGAAGTAAAGACCGCGCATCGCGAGCAACTCTTGATGGGTGCCGCTTTCGCGAAGCGAACCGTTGCTTAGCACCATGATTCGATCGGCCCTTTCGATAGTTGAGAGGCGATGCGCGATGACCAGCGCGGTTCTTCCCGTGAGCAACTCGTCAAGGGCAAGCTGGATGAGCCGTTCGGTTTCGCTGTCGACGCTGGAGGTCGCCTCGTCCATCGCGAGGATACGCGGGTTGTAGGCGAGAGCGCGCGCGAAGGAAAGAAGCTGGCGCTGGCCGGCTGAGAAGTTGGCGCCTCGTTCGCTGACCTCCTCGCGCAGTCCGGCGGGAAGGTTGCCGACGAAGCGCATCGCCTGCGCCCGCTCAAGCGCGTCGTTTATCTCCGCCTCGGTAAGCTCGGCGCGCGACAGCCGCAGGTTTTCCATCACGTCACCCGAGAACAGAAACACGTCCTGCTGAACCAGGCCGATCGTGCGGCGCAACTCGGTGAGATCCCATTTGCGCACGTCAACTCCGTCGACCAGTATCCGTCCCTCGTTCACGTCGTAAAAGCGGTTCAGGAGCTTGATAATAGTAGTCTTGCCTGAACCGGTCGGTCCGACGATCGCGATCTTGCGGCCCGGTTCGACCGTGAAGCTCAGATCCTTGAGCACCGGCTCACCGGGTCGATAGCCGAACGTCACATGATCGAAGACGATCGAGCCGCGCGGAGATTCAACCCGAACCGGCACGGGCGGACTTTCGATTGTGATCGGTTCGTCCATCAGCGCATGAATTCTGTCGGCGCCGGCAAGCGCCGACTGGAGCACCGTGTACTTGTTCGACATGTCGCGCAGCGGCGTGAAGAATATCTGCGCGTACTGGATGAAGGCGACCAGCGTGCCCAGTCCAATCAGGCGATGCATCACCTGTCCGCCGCCGTACCAGAGAATTATCGCGACCGTCGTCCAGGTGAGCGCCTCGACAGCCGAGAACAGCCCCGCCTCGTACACGTTCGCATCTATCTGCGCGTCGCGGCTTCGTGCGTTCAGCGCGTCGAATTCCGAGCTGCTTATGTCCTCGCGGGTGAAAAGCTGAATCACCGTCATCCCGCTGATCGATTCGGACAGGTATGCGTTGACCGCTGCGAGCCGGTCGCGGATTGCCCGGTAGACCTCTCGCGCCTTAATCCGGAAATAGTTAATCAGCAGGAGCAACGGCGGGATGACGCACAGCGCCCAAAGCGCAAGGCGCGCGTTGAGCGTGAACATGATCGCCACGACCCCCATGACGGTAAGCAGATCGATGAAAATGGTGAGTCCGCCCGCGCCAAACATGTCGTTGATGGCGTCGATATCCGTGGTCGTGCGGCTGACCAGCCGCCCGACCGGTGTGCGGTCGAAGAACGTCATCGGAAGATGCTCGACGTGCCTGAAAAGAGCGAGTCGCAGGTCGGAGAGACTGTACTGC
>JBJKQX010000042.1:0-3125 GCA_046704965.1 Binataceae bacterium (SeqCode) | reverse complement strand
CGCGCCCAGGAGCACGTCCTCGCCCATCACGAAAGTGAGCGGGTCACGCTCCATCTCTTCGCGAAGCGCCTGATATATCGCTTGAATGAAATTCAATTTTGGCATTGCAGATTCCTCCGATCAGGCGAAAACGTCTTCGGTGGCTTCGGACACGTCGGGAAGCGCGCTCTCGCGAGCGAATTTGATCGCTTCGTCGAGTTCCGCGGTGGTTTCCTGATCGATTCGTTCCAGCTCGGCCTTGTCAATCTTGCCGCCGTCGAGCAGGAACTTCTGGTAACGGATGATCGGGCATTTGCGCTTCCATTCCTCGATTTCGGACTGCTTGCGATAGCCTTCCTCACCTATGAAAGCCTGCTCGCCGACGACATGACCTTCCCATCGGTAGGTCTTGCACTCGATAAGCGTCGGCCCTTCGCCTGCGCGGGCGCGGGCGAAAGCCTCACTGGCAACGCGATAGACCTCGAACACGTCGTTGCCGTCTATGATCACGCCTGGAATATCGTAGGCTTTGGCACGAACGGCGATATCGCGCACCGACGTAACCGTACCCATCGGGGTGAACTCGCCGAAACCGTTATTCTCGCACACGTACACGACCGGCAGTTTCCAGACCGCCGCAAGGTTGAGCGATTCATGGAAGGTTCCTTCGTTGGAGGCGCCGTCACCGAAGAAACACGCCGTTACATCGTCGCGACCCGCAATTACCGCAGCCAGCGCCGAGCCGGTCGCGATAGGCAGTCCCGCTCCCACGATTCCGTTTGCGCCCAGGATGCCGAGCGAGAAATCGACGATATGCATCGAGCCGCCCTTGCCCTTGCAGTAGCCGGTTCGCCGGCCGTAAATCTCGGCCATCATCTGCGCGAGCTTCCCGCCCTTGGCTATCAGATGCCCGTGGCCGCGATGGGTCGAGGTTATGCGGTCGGTTTCGCGCATCGCGGCGCACACACCGGTTGCGCTTGCCTCCTCACCAATCGAGACGTGTACGAAGCCGGGAATCTCACTGGCCAGCGCGAGGTCACGCACCTTCGCCTCGAATTGCCGAATCCTTTGCATCGATCGGTACATCTCGAGCAGTTTGTCTTTGCCGACGTCCATCGCGAATATGCCTCCATCAGGCTTGGGGGTACGACCGCGTCGCGGGTCGATCCCAGCGAGCCGAAAAGTATTCCGAAGCGGGGCAAACCGTCAAACCCGCGTTGTCGGCTGTAAATGCCGGTGCAGCCCGTATACCGACGCGAATCGTGCCATGATCGCCCGAAAACACGGCTCCGATTCGCCGCGCACATATACGCAACGGTCGAGGCGCTCGCGGGCTTCGCACGGAACGATTATGCGCCTTTCGTCCCATGGCGCCCTTGTCCGGCTCGACCCGGACGTACTAGATGAAGCCGACGATGGCCGTCGTGAAGAAAGACAAAGCCGCGTCGCGGCCGACGCCCAAGCGGTCGGTTGACGCACGCGGCGTGGGAAGAATTCTGCGCGTTCTCGCTCGCGAGGCTCCAAACTGGGGCGCTCCGATAGTCGCCCTGATGGCGCAGCAAAAGGAGGACCCGTTCCTGACGCTGATCGGATGTATACTGAGCCTCAGGACCAAGGATGAAGTTACTGCTGTCGCCGCTGGCAGATTATTCGAACGGGCACGCACGCCGGGCGCGATGCTCGCGCTTTCGCTCGAATCAATCGCGCGGCTGATTTATCCGGTTGGCTTCTACCGCACCAAGGCGCGCGTGATTCACGGAATTTGCAAAGACCTTATCGAAAAATTCGACGGCCAGGTCCCCGATCAAATCGACCAGTTGCTCGAACTGGATGGCGTGGGCCGCAAGACCGCGAATCTGGTCGTGACGCAGGCATTCAGAAAACCCGGAATCTGCGTCGATACGCACGTCCATCGAATTTCAAATCGATGGGGGCTGGTCGAAACCACCACGCCGGACCGAACCGAAATGGCGCTTCGCGAAGTGCTGCCGCGTCGCCATTGGATAGACTACAACACGATTCTGGTCGCCTTTGGACAGACCATCTGCCAGCCGCTTTCGCCGTGGTGCTCAAGATGCCCGGTGGAGGCGCAATGTCCGAAGCGCGGCGTTACGCGTTCACGCTTACTGCATGTCGGATACATCTCCGGGGTGCGAAGGGATTTCGCGATGGCTCAGGAAATCGGATTCATAGGGTTGGGCGCGATGGGCCTACCGATGGCCGCGAACCTGCTCAAGGCGGGATACAAGCTCAAGGTCTACAACCGGACGCCGTCGAAGGCGGACGCCCTCGTCAAGCGCGGGGCAGAACTCGTCTCCAACTCGGCCCAGACCGCGTCACCGGGCGGCATCGTCGTCTCGATCGTGTCGGATGACGCGGTGCTTGAGAGCCTCGTGGTCGGTACGGACACGATAGCCGATCGCCTTGCGCCGGGCGGGATTCATCTCTCGATGAGCACCGTGTCGCCCGCGACCTCCCGTCGCCTCGCGGAATATCACGCGACCCACGGAAGCGCCTACGTCACTGCGCCGGTGTTCGGCCGTCCCGACGCCGCCGAGGCACGACGGCTTTGGATTTGCGTCTCGGGACGTGAGCGCGCCAGCGAAAAACTGAAGCCCGTGCTCGACGCGATGGGGCAGAGCGTATTCGATTTCGGCGAGGAAGTGGGCGCCGCCAATGCCTTGAAGCTGGCCGGAAACTTTTTGATCGCGGCTGCGATGGAGGCGATGGGCGAGGCGTTCGCGATGGCCGAAAAAAGTGGCGTCGCGCGCGAGCAGGCGGCAGACATGCTGCTGAAAACACTGTTTGCATGCCCAGTCTATCAGGCCTACGGCGACGCGATCGCGCATCTGCGTCATCAGCCCGCGGGATTTCGCCTCAAGCTTGGCCTGAAGGACCTCGAACTCGTGGTCGAGGCCGCTTCGGAAGCCGAGTCGCCGATGCCGATGGCGGGAATAGTCCGCGATAGGCTGCTTTCGGGAGTCGCCAGGGGACGCGAGGAGATGGACTGGTCGGCACTGGCGCTGGGTGCGCGCGAGGACGCTGGCCTTGCCACGCCACGCGACGACGGAGGCGATAAATCCCGTTAAATTCAGCGACTGCTGAAAAAAACCGCGCTTCACGAACAACGCGCCGAAGTCATAGCC
>JBJKQX010000041.1:0-7368 GCA_046704965.1 Binataceae bacterium (SeqCode) | reverse complement strand
CGCGGAGTCGAGCGGACTGATATACATGTAAGCACCGTCGCCACGGCGTCAGATATCGAGAAAGACCGTCTCGTGCTCGCCCTGGAGGTGGATGTCGAAACGGAACACCGGCTCGGGATCGTGGCGCGTGAGCTTTGCCACGAGAGTTGCCCGTCGATCAGCCGGCATGGAGGCGAGCAGCGTATCGCTTTCATTCAGCGGCTCGTCTGGAAAATAGAGCCGGGTAACCAGCCGATTCAGCAATCCTCTCGCAAATACCGATAGGCTGATATGCGGAGCCTGCGGACGGTTCTCGCGTCCCTCGACCGGTCCGGGCAGCACGGTTCGAAAGCGAAAATAGCCTTCTGCGTCGGTCGGGCATCTGCCGAAGCCCAGAAAATGGGGGTCGAGAGCTTTTTCCTGCATGTCATCGGGATGGTTGTATCGTCCGGCGGCATTCGCCTGCCAGATTTCGACCATCGCATCAGGTACGGGCTGGCCGTCGCCGTCCAGAATGCGCCCTTCGACGATTATGCGCTGGCCGACGGTCGCGTCGGTGACAAGAATGTTCCAATCGTCGCGTATCAAAGCCTTGTGGAAAAACGGCCCGACAGTCTGCGAGGCGGTCTGCACAAGCTTCATCGTCAACGCTCCGTTGGGGTTGCGTTGCGCCCGCGCAGGACGAAGTCGAATTGATAGCCGAGGGCGTATTCGGGCATCGTCGCGGTGATATCGAACGAGGCTATCAGACGACCTCGGGCCTCTGCGTCCGGTACGCTGTTGAAGATGGGATCGAGGGCGAGCAAAGGATCGCCCGGAAAATACATTTGAGTTATAAGCCGGGTGGAAAAGCCGGGACCGAAAAGACTGAAGTGGATGTGATTCGGACGCCAGGCGTTGAAGTGATTGCGCCACGGATAGGCGCCCGGCTTCACCGACATGAATTTGTAGGCGCCGTCGTTGTCGGTCATCACGTTGCCCACGCCAAGGAAATGCGGGTCCAGCGGCGCGTCGTGGCGGTCGCCGTCGTGCGCGTAGCGGCCGGCAGCGTTGGCCTGCCATATCTCAATCAGCGTGCCTCGAACCGGGCGGCCGTCCTCGTCGAGTACGCGCCCGTGCACGATGATGCGCTCGCCCAGCGCCTCGCCACCATCGAAGCGTGACAGGTCCTCGTCGCCGGGGCGCAGAATCTGCGGGGTGAAGAGCGGGCCGGTGACTTCGGAAAGCGTCTGTTCGAGACGGACGGGCTCACGCGCGGGCGCCCGCTTGAGCGTGCTGGCATACGCGGGATAAGCGTTGGCGGGATGCACGCCTGGGGTTTCGCGTCGATACTCAGTCAACGATGCCATCATCCGGGCTCCTTTTCCGATTCGGCGAAAACGGCCTTGGCGACGCGGAAGGCGGTATTCGCGGCCGGCACTCCCGCGTAAACGGCGACGTGCATGAAGACTTCCTTAATGTCCGCTGGAGTCGCACCGGTATTTTGAGTTGCGCGCAGATGCAGCCGCAGTTCTTCCTCGCGGCCGAGCGACGCAAGGATCGCGATCGTTATCATGCTATGGGTCTTCGGGTCGAGTCCCGTCCGCGTCCACACGCTGCCCCATGCATAGCCGGTGATGAATTCCTGGAACTCCCTGTCGAAGTCGGTGGCGTTATCAAGAGAGCGCTTTACATGCGCTTCGCCCAGCACGCGCCGCCGCATCGCAAGGCCCGCCTCGTATTCCGGATGTTTCATCTGGAGCCGTCCTCCGGTGTTACATGAGATGGAATCGTTGGAGAGTTTTGCTCCGCGTCGGGTATTGCGTCAAACCGGGGTTTCGAGGCGGGTGCGGGCGTTTTGTCGCATGAGAACCGATGGCGCGCCGTCACAACCTCTGATGGCACCCGTTCGTCGCCGGTCCGACGGCGGAGACAGGCGCGGAGCGACGCTCCGAATAAACGCGTCGGTGTCTGTACCTGATCGGCTCGCATACGTAGAATGCCCGCTCGATGCGTCAAAATCCGACGGTGCGGCCGTCAGCGCGGGTTTCGCTTCGGGCTGAGGCCGCTAAGCGCAAGACTCAAGAGGTCCGCGTGACAAATGTCGGGTCGTAGTGCGCGACACCGTCGAATCGATGCGACGCACCTGACAACAATCGACAGTAGCTCGACCGGGCGGGGCGGGAACTAAACGCGACGACGAGTGAGGGATTACCTCGTTGGGAACGAGCTCTGGGAGGGGAACCGAGAGATGAAATGCTTGAGACCGGGTTTGGCCGGGATGGCGGTATTGCTAGCCGCTATGTTCTGCGCGACCTCGCCGGCATGGGCGCAGTATACCGAAGGGCCGTGGACGATATCCGGCAAATATTCATTCACGATCAACAGCAACGACGGGCATCAGAATCCCAACAACACGGTTATACCCGGTGTCACGTCATCTAACCTGACCGAGAACAACCACAATCCCATGTTCAACTTCATGGGACAGTTTCTCCAACTTCGGATAGAAGGCAGGTTCGGCTCGCATTGGGACGTATTTCTGCAGCCCCGGGTATGGAACGATCTGACCAAATCGGTCGACGGTCATTACATCCAGTATGAATCGCAGCCGTGGCGATACCGCGGCAGCGGCTATTTTCTCGGCGGTGGAGGCAACGACCTCAAGGCTGCCATGTGGCAGGCCTTTGTTGACTATCGCAACGGCCCCCTGTGGATTCGGGTGGGGCGACAGTCGGTGGCATGGGGTCAGGCGATCGCGATGCTGGTTCTGGACCAGGTGGATTCCCTCGATCTGTCCGACTATTTCTTCTATGGGCGCGCGTTCGACGAATTCGACTATGAAAGGATTCCCGAGCTCGGCGTACGCATCGATTACCAGTTCCAGAATCAGTACATTCCCGACCTGGCCGTGGACACTTTCATAAGCCCCGGTACTGCCACGCCGGATATCATTCCAGCACAGGGCTCGCCCTACAACACGGTTCCGGCCGTGCTCGAATACCGTGACAACACGGAGCAGGGCAAGCCCATCTTTGCTGCGCGCGTGACGGGGACGGTCGGCGGCGTGGATCTGTCTCTGAACATGATAACTCGGCCCGACTCGTTCCCGGTGCCAATAGCCCACGGTCTGGTCTCGAGCACGCAGGCGGGACTTCCGCCCTCGGCGTTTAACGCTCCCCCGTCAGTATGCAGTCCGCTGTGCCGGGTCTACACGACCGGCGATCATCCCCGTTTCTGGCTATTCGGTGGATCGGCTGACTACTATTTCAATTCGCTGTCCGCTATGGGACGCTTCTCGACCGTGATAAAGCCCGACAGCCCCGGCGCACTGACCGCCAATGGCGTGCCCGTAAAGATAGTGAGACGGCCGGTGTGGAACAGCATGGTCGATATCGATCGTCCCACATATATCATTCCGGGCCAGTCGGCACTGGCGATAACCTTCCAGATGGAGGTTATCTACAATATGGGCGACATCCAGCACGTGATGTCGCTGGCGCCGAATCCGGGAGCCAATGTCGACTCGGTCGAGGTTGTTCCAAGTTTCTTCCTGCAACAACCGATATTGAACGACACGGTGGATTTGGAGTTTCTGGGCATATTCGATGCGGCCGGCGGGCACTGGCTTCAGCCCGGAGTTCATTACCAGCTGGGTGACCATTACGCATTTGACGTCTATTACAACTCGTTCGGTGGCGCGAAGAGCAGTCGGTTCCCGGCTCAAGCATGGTGGGCCGACGGTGCATGGGCGCGTTTCACCTATGAGTTCTAAGCGACGGTCGGCGGAGCGAAAGCTCACTCAGGCTCCGACTCGCGACGGCATTTGACCGAGAGCCTCGTAGGCCACGCGCCCACAGAGCGGCCGCGCATTTGTAGAGCGCGGCCGTTTGCTGAATCCGTGCCCGGCTACGAATGCTGGTAGCAAACCGGAAAAGTCGGGCTCTCATAAGTAATGGGTAATGGATAGGGTTGGTACTCGACGGACCGCGTCTTCGGGTCGATTGTCACGATTGTTGATCGTGCGAGAGATGACGCCGGAGTCGGTCAGCTTTACGATGAAGCAGGATGAAGGATGCAAAAGGCGCATCGCGCATTAGGGACCGCGTTGTTGCTGCTGTTTGCCGCCTTTCTGGCGTGGTTCATGGTCGCCAGCCTGCTTCGCAGGGAACCGGCGGAAAAGTTCAGACCGAGGCTGCTGACGTCAGGATCGTCGCTCTACGGCGTGAGTTTTCCGGGTCGCGCGGATGGATGGGCGGTCGGCCGGTTCGGTGTGATTCTCCATTCCGACGATGGTGGCAAGACCTGGAAGCGTCAACGCTCCGGCACGACGAGAGCTCTTTCGTCGGTTTCCGCCGCCGGCGCAAGGCATGCATTTGCCGTGGGCAACGGCGGGATGGTGCTGGCCACAAGCGACGGCGGGCGGACATGGCAACCGCAGACGTCGGGTACCAGGAATCATCTTCTGGACGTGCAGGCGCTGAGCCCGAGCGATGCGTTCGCGGTGGGAGCGTTCGGAACTCTGCTTTCCACCACTGACGGCGGCCGTACGTGGGTTAAGCATGCCCTCAAATGGAGCTCGCTTATACCCAAAGTGATCGAGGACACGGGACCGGTGGCACCCAACCTTAACTCGGTGTTCTTTGTGTCCGCGGCGCAAGGTTGGATAGTGGGCGAATTCGGACTGATACTGCATACCGACGACGGCGGCAAAACCTGGAACGCCCAACGCGCAGGCAGCAATCTGCCACAGTTGGTCGCGGTCAGATTCCGCGACGCGCTCGAGGGCTTTGCCGTGGGACAGACGGGAGTCGCGCTTCGTACCACGGACGGAGGGGCACACTGGATGCCGATTAAGACTGGCACGAAGGACGGACTTTACGGCATCTCACTGCATGGACGGTATGGAGTGGTTGTGGGAAGTGGAGTGGTGCTTCTTACGGATAATGGCGGCCTGAGCTGGAGCGAGATGAAGTCGATTCCGGCGACCATGGTACTCAGTTCGGTTTCGACGCTGGGCGAAGACGCGATAGCCGTGGGCCCGGGACCGACGATTTTGCCGGTCAGGCGCGACGCACACAATTAATTTTGCGGCAAATGACGAAGTCGGCATGAAACGGTTTGCGCAATGGCTATACAGATACCGGGTGGCCGCTAGTCTGCTGATTCTATTGGCAACGGCGTTCCTGGGATTCAACCTGCGACATCTCAATGTATCGACCAGGTTTCTGGACCTGTATCCGAGCAACGATCCAAACGTCAAACTCTTCAAGGAATATCCGCAGTTCGGCACTCCGCTTACTGTAACGCTGCTGATCAAGGTCAGGCACGGCACGATCTATAACTATCCGACGCTGGAGAAGATAAAGGAGGCGACGAAGATGTTCGCCTTTATTCCCGGGGTGGATAATTCCGGGATCGTTTCGATTGCCTCGACCAAGGTTAAGCACGTGGAGCCGACACCGTTCGGTTTCACGAGCAAATATCTCATGGTCGGGGCGGTTCCGCGCACCCCGAAGCAGATGGCGAAGTTCCGTCGCGAGCTTCGCGACACGCCGGGCGTCATAGGCACGCTGGTGGGCAACAAGGAAAACGCCGCGATAGTTCGAGCGACGTTTATCGGGCGGCTGGTCAATTACAAAAAGATATTTGGCGGCGTAGAGCGGATCGTCAAAAAGCTGAGCGACAAAAACCACGAGGTCTACGCCGTCGGCGAGCCCATCTTGACGGGATGGATATATAGATACCAGCCCACCGTCTACAAGATTTTCGTGGTCGGCTTCATGCTGATGATCGCGCTTCTTGCGCTCTACTTCCGGAACCTCGAGGGAATTGTCATCCCGTCTGTAGTTGGAATCCTGAGCGGAATCTGGGGCTTCGGTTTCGCGGCCGTGCTCGGGATAAACCTCGACCCGCTGGTAATCGTTGTGCCGATTCTGCTGATAGCGCGCGCTCTCAGCCACTCGGTCCAGATGTGCGAGAGATACTTCGAGCTTTACAACGAAAGTCGCGACAACAGGCGGGCGTGCGTCGATTCGCTGGTTTCATTGTTTGCTCCGGGAACCGTAGGAATAATCTGCGACGCCGCGGGTATATTCCTGATAGCCGTAGCGCCCATACCGCTGATTCAGAAACTGGCCTACGTGTGCGGCGTCTGGGCGCTGACTCTCATCGTCACCGCAATAATCACTACCTTTCTGTTGCTCTCATTTCTGCCCGCGCCGAAAAACGTCGAGGACATGGTGCTCGCCTCCGAGCACAGGCACGGCGTGCTTTTCCGAATCTTCACCTTCATAGCCTACTTTTCGTCAACCCCGCGTCGCTCGCTTGCGACCGTGGCGTTCTTTTTTGCGGTGTGCGTGCTCGCGGCGTTTGCCGCGCTCCATCGGAGTCTGGGGGACGTCAGTCCGGGCTCGTCACTGTTGTGGCCGGGGTCGCGATACAATCATACGATTGCGCAGATCAATCGTGATTTTGCCGGCTCTGACGTGATGCAGGTAGTGTTCGAAAGCAGCAAGCACTACGGGCTTGAGAGCGCGGCGGGGTTGCACGCGATGGCGCGCTTCGAGCACTACATGCAAAAGGACCCCGCGGTGGGGGGCACGTATTCGTTCGCCGACCTGGTCCCGCCTATGAACGCTCTCCTGAACGGTGGCTTGCCCAAGTGGCGCGTGCTGCCGGTCACGTCGCATAACGCGGCGATTGTTACGCGGCTCGCGCTCACGGGGCGAAGTCCGTCGGATCTTGCTCCCTGGGTCAATCCCATGTTCACGGCAGCCAACGTAAGTGTCTGGTACAAGGACCATCGAGGGCGGACGATTGCGAACGCGCTGGCCAGGGCTCAGGCGTGGGTCAATGCGAATCAGCGGAGACTGGCCACCGAGGGTATCACGGTGAGGGTTGCATCGGGCGAGATGGGCCTGCTCGGCGCAATTAATCGCACGATCGCGCCGTACGAGATAATAACCGTGATGCTGATCTCGCTGGTGATCTTCCTTATCACGGCGTTCATTTATCGGTCGCTGACCGCAGGGATAATGCTGCTGCTTATTTCAAACATGGCATATCTGCTGACCTGCGCAGTCATGTATATCAAAGGGATCGGTCTCAACGTTAATACGTTCCCTGTGGCAGCAGTGGGTATCGGAATTGGTATCGACTATAACATTTACCTGATGAGCCGTATGTGTGATGAATACGTGCTTAATCCGGATTACTTGTCGCTGATTCCGGCTTCCATATTCACTACCGGCAAGGCTATTTTCTTCACGGCCACCACGATGGTGGTCGGCGTGGGCATCTGGTACTTCATCTCAAGCCTGCGGTTTCAGGCCGAGATGGGGCTGCTGCTGGCTGCCGTGATGATTGCGCACGTGATTCTGGCCCTGTTCTTCCAGGCGGCCATGATGC
>JBJKQX010000040.1:0-3619 GCA_046704965.1 Binataceae bacterium (SeqCode) | reverse complement strand
CACGCGTTCGGATTCTTATACTCCGAGGCGTTGAGCAAGATGGGAGCGGGCGGGGTAGCTAACGATAATTTCTGCACCCGGGCTGCTGCGAGGATTCTCGCGGTGCCGCCCGAGCGTATCCGTTATTGGGTCAGAAGGCGTTTCATAAGCCCGTCAGCGGTCAGTGGGCGACGGTACAGGTTCGCCTTCAAAGACCTGCTGGTGATGCGTCTGGCCAAGGAACTGCTTCCCAGTCGCCGCCATCTGGAACCCGTTCAGCGCACCTTCGAACGGGTCCGCTCGCTGGTCGGGACTGCCCGGCCGGTAAGCTCGCTCAAGCTCGAAAACCTTGACGGACGGATCGTGGTTCGCGACGGCTCGGTATGCTTCGAGGCCGAGAGCGGACAGATGATTCTCGACTTCGAGCAACGCACGCGTCCCGGCAGGGTCGATCAGCGCTTCTCTGTTGTGCGCGCGCGCGAACGCTTTGACGAGGCGCGCAGGATGGCCGAGGAAGATCCCCTGCGCGCGCTCTCCGTTTACAGCAACCTGGTGACGCACGGGACCGCCAACTTCGAAACCCATATGCATCTGGCGGCTCTGCTCGAAGACAAGGGCGATCTTGAGGAAGCGCTGCGCCATCTTATCCGCGCGACCGCGATGAGCCCCACCAATGCCGAGGGGCATCTGAAGCTGGGCCTTCTCTACCGCAAGCTCGGGATGGTCGAGAGCGCCATTCAGAGCCTCGTTCAGGCCACAGAATGCGATCCCGCCCTGATAGCGGCCCATCGCAACCTCTCGGACCTTTATGAGCAGACCGCCCGCCCGCGTGACGCGCTGCGCCATCTGAGCGCAATCCGTCGCCTGCTCAAGGGCAGTGAGTGAGCGCGTGACCGAGTGAGTGCTCGCTGCGACTGTCGAAGCATTTCCTGATTTTCGCCATTTTCGCCTTTCGTTGCGGCGCGTGAAGACTTCGCCGTTGAAACAGCCCGGCGGGCGGCGATAATCTCGTTTCGATGACTTCGCGCGATACGCTCAGGAAGCCCGGCATGCTGCGGCACGACCTCATGGTGCTGCGCTTCATTCAGCAAAATTTTCACTCCAGCAAAACGGCTTGCTCGGAAAACTTCAAGGTCGAAAACGCGTGAGTAATCAATCGTCCGGACCCGAACATTTCCACTTTTTGCTCCGCCGCGACGGCTCGCTGGTCGTTTACCAGGAGAACGAGAGCTCGTGGGTTGGTTTGCCGGTCTTTTCGACCGAAGAGCGGGCGTCGGAATTTATCCGGGCAAGCGGCCTCGACGTCTCCGAAATCGCGTCGATAAGTTGCGACGACCGCGAATCGCTTGCCGCGTTGATCGAATCGGTGAAGAAACGTGCGGTTCGAAATCTTCTGCTCGACCTCGACTACCGAAGCGGCAACTGCACGATAGTCGAGTTCGTGGGCGAGCAGCTCGGACCCCGGCGCGAATGGCAATTCACGCCGAAGGCGCCCCGACAATGACGATACGCCCCGAAACCGAACTCGCCGGCTGCGATCGGAGCAGCGCGCGATGAAAGTTGCCGCGGGCGATATCGAGCTTGCCCGGAAACGTCTTGCCGGAATCGCAAAGCCGACCGGACTTGTGCCCAGTACGACGCTCGACGAAATGCTCAAGGCACGGGTGCTGATAAAGCCCGAAAATCTCCAGAAGACGGGATCGTTCAAGATTCGCGGCGCCTTCAACCGGATAGCCGCGATGGGCGACGCGCAGCGCGCGCGAGGAGTGATCGCCGCCTCTGCAGGTAACCACGGTCAGGCGCTTTCCTGCGCCGCGACTCGGGCCGGGATCAAAGCGACGATCGTGATGCCGCGCACGGCCTCGATATCAAAGATAGATGCGACGCGAGGGTACGGGCAGGAGGTGGTTCTCGAAGGAATCGACTACCAGGAAGCGCGTCTTGCCGCCCGACAACTCTGCGAAAAGAGCGGGGCGCTGTTCGTTGACGCCTACGACGACCCGTTTGTCGTCGCGGGTCAGGGCACGATCGGTCTGGAAATACTCGATGAAGTTACGCCCGACGTGGTTCTCGTACCGGTGGGTGGCGGAGGACTCATTTCAGGAATCGCGCTTGCGATAAAGGAGCGCGCTCCGCAGGTCGAGATCGTAGGCGTCGAGGCGCAGGGTTCGCCCCAACTGAGCCAGAGTCTTGCCGCGGGCGCCGCGGTTTCGATCGGCCGCCCGGTCGACACGATCGCCGACGGTCTTGCCACGGGCCGAATCGGCGCGATCCCCTTCGAGATAATTCGCGAGCGGGTCGACCGCGTCGTCACGGTCGATGACTTCGAAATCGGCGAAGCGGTCCTGCTGCTTCTCGAACGGTTCAAGCTCCTGGCCGAAGGTGCCGGCGCGACGGCGCTGGCCGGTGCGCTGAAGATTCGGAAGCAACTGGCGGGAAAGACCGTGGTCGTGGTCGTCAGCGGCGGCAATATCGATACGAATCTGCTCGACCGGATTATCGCGCACGGACTCAGCAAGATGGGACGTCTGTTCCGGTTCCAGGTGGATTTGCACGATCGGCCCGGCGAGTTGAACAAGCTTCTGGCGACGGTCAGCGAGACCGGTGCCAACGTGCGAACAATCTCTCATGACCGCACGCGCCGCGACGTGCCTATCGGCGGTACCCGAGTGGAGATGGAACTCGAAACTCGCGGGGCAGAGCATGTCGAGGCGATATGCGCGGCGCTCAGCTCCCACGGCTATCGGATAAAGCCCGACGTTTAAGCCGCAATCGGGTCGATGCGCGTATTGACCCGACGTCGTCCGGCCTCATTTTCATCTCTGAAGGACCGCTGTGCGGATCTCTCGCGACGTTTTTCGCTTTTCGACCCGATGCGGTTTTGACTATGCTTGGCGGCGTCAGCGTCGCGGCGTCTAACGAGTCAGGAGCGTGCAATGGATCTGAAATTCGCACCCGAAGAAGAAGAGTTTCGACTCAAGGTCCGGAAATTTCTCGAAGAGAATCTGCCCAAGGCGGGGCTCAAACCCGGAACGGAAGGCCGCGGCGACAAGGAATGGGTCGAGCGGTCGCAGGCATGGCAGAAGAAACTCTACGAGGCCGGATACGTCGGTCTCGCATGGCCCAAGGAATACGGCGGCCAGGCGATGGACCCGGTCAAGCAGTCGATCGTCAACGACGAGATGGTGCGAGCCAATGCGCCGTGGCTGGTCGGCGGTTCGGGGCTCAGCATGCTTGGTCCGACGCTTATCACTCTCGGCACCGAGGAACAGAAGAGCCGCTTCCTGCCCAAAATTCTGAATGCCGAGGAAATCTGGTGCCAGGGATATTCGGAGCCCGGAGCGGGTTCCGACCTTGCTTCGCTCAGAACCCGCGCCGAGATTGTGGGTGACGAATTTGTCGTCAACGGGCAGAAGGTCTGGACTTCGAACGCGCACTTTTCCGACTGGATGTTCTGCCTGGTGCGGACCGATCCCGAAGCCCCCAAGCATCGCGGCATCTCCTACATCCTGATCGACATGAAGACGCCCGGTATCGAGGTTCGCCCACTGGTGCAAATGACCGGTGACCGGGGTTTCAACGAAGTTTTCTTCGATAACGTCCACGTTCCGCGCAAGAACCTGGTCGGCAAGCTCAACGA
>JBJKQX010000039.1:0-9269 GCA_046704965.1 Binataceae bacterium (SeqCode) | reverse complement strand
CTACCGGAGCACTTGCCACGCGAGACGCGAACAATTTTGCCGAAGCAAACAGCGTGTCCGGAGTGCGGCGGTGAGCTGAAGCATCTCGGCCAAGACGTTTCGGAGATGCTGGAGTACGTGCCGGAACATTTCAAAGTCATCCGGCAGGTGCGGCCGAAGCTGGCCTGCGGGCGCTGCAAGAAGAGCGTGCTGGTGTCGAACTATTGCGATCACCTACCACTGTGTCGGCAGGAAGCGATTTGCGCGCGGCAGGGTGTCGAACTGGACCGGGCGATGCTGGCCGACTGGGTGGGCGGCGCGAGCGGGCTGCTCGACCCGCCGGTCGCGGCGCAGCGGCGTCACGTGATGGCGGCCGCGAAGCTGCACGCCGACGAGACTCCAGCGCCGGCGCTTGGAAAAACCAAGACAGGGTGGCTGTGGACCTACGTTCGCGACGACCGGCCGGCGGGCGACTTGTCGTCACCAGTGGTGTGCTTCGCCTACGTGCCGGATCGCTGGGCGAACATCCCAAGACGCACTTGAGCAACTTCACTGGTACGCTGCAAACCGATGGCTACGCGGAGTACAATCGAGTCTACGAAGGCGGACGAATTCGAGAAGTCGGCTGCTGAGCGTATGTGCGCAAGAAATTTTGCGACCTGGCAATGGCGCACAAATCCCCCGGTGGCGTAGGACGCGCTGGAGCGGATCGCACACCTCTACACGGTCGAAGAGCAAATCCGCGGGCGGCTGCCGGAGGAAGGGCGCGCGGTACGCAACGAGCGCAGCCGACCGCTGCTGGATTCGCTGAAGCAGTGGTCGGAAGAGACGTGGGGCAAGTTGTCGCAGAAATTCGACACGGCGCAGGACGCGCTGGGCCGTTGGGAAGCTCTGGTGAGCTACGCCGGCGACGGCCGTAAGGAAATCGACAACCCGGCCGAGCGTTTCTTGCGTGCAGTGGCTTTGGTGTGGAAGGATTATCTGTTCGCTAGTTCCGACGCGGGCGGTGAACGTGCCCGGGCAATCTAAAGCTTGATCGGCAACGCGAAACTCAACGACCGTGATCCGGAAGCCTACCTAGACGAAGGGCTCACACGCATCGCCGACCATCCCATCAACCGCACCGAGGATCCGCTGCCGGGGACGATCACGGCGGCGGGCGCAGTGGACGATCAGCTTGCAGGGGATGAGAACTGAAGTGGTGCGCAAGGGCATTTGGATTCCGCCGGACATCTACCAATTGAAGGTAACCCTTCTCGATACACGGCCGCCGATCTGGCGCCGACTGCTCGTGCCCTCTGGCTTTACGCTCGAAGATCTCCACTCGGTCATCCAGGCGGCAGTCGGGTGGCACAATTCCCATCTGCACGAGTTCCGCATCGGCCAAGAACGGTTTGGGAAACCGGATCGGAGCGACTGCTTTAGGGGGCCGAGCGCTCTCCACAGCGAACGCACCGCGCATCTCTTCAGGGTGCTTAGCAAAGTCGGCGTGAAGGCCCGCTACACTTACGACTTCGGCGATAGTTGGGAGCACGCGATCGCCATGGAGAAAGTCCTGCCGCCTGAAGCAGAGATTGCTTATCCGGTCTGCATCGCCGGCAAGCTTCAAGGCCCACCCGATGACTGCGGAGGGATCCCCGGCTACTACAATCTGCTGGAAGCCCTCCATGATCCGGACCACCCCGAGCACGAAGACTTGCGAGAATGGATAGGTGACGAATTCGACCCCGAAGCGTTTTCCGTGAATGAGGTCAATCGCAGGCTCGCTCCAATCCAGCGATGGTGGGCAAAAAACCGGAAGTAACCATTTCCGTCAGATTGACGGTAACGCTGCCCAGCTTATCGTCAGATCTTCAATACGGACCCCGCCGGACGCTTACGGTACTGAGCAGGGTAGTCCCCTAGTTCTGGTTATGTATTGAATAGCCGTTGCCTTACACGAATCGTATTTACCATCTATGGACTTATTCTGATTCAGGTAATCCGTCAACATGCTCGACGTAGGCTCGATCGGCACGCAGCTGAAATTCCTGCTGCTTTTGCGGGTATGCGTGGCGATCCTCGGCTGGAACTTCAAAGCAATGGTAATGCGACATTTTAAGGAGGAGCAATGAAAACGCTGCAATGGTTGTGGAAAGAAGAACAGGGCCAGGACTTGGTGGAATACGCATTGCTGGTGGTTCTGCTATCGCTGGGAGCCCTCGCGGCCATGAAGACCTTGGCGAGCGCCATCAGCGATACATTCTCAAATGCAGCGGCAAACCTCACTACTGCAGGCACCTAGTCCGCGTCCAAATGCACCGAGGCCAATCTCGCAACCTTTGGCACGTTCAGGGTGCGAAGGTTAATCGGGTAGCCCGATCTTTTGGGTCTTCTCGAGCCAACTCCCGTACTAGCAAGGGCGAAATGTTGGCTCCCTCATAAAGCTAGTGCGGGAGTGACTTGCCTTGGATAACTGGTAGGAACCAAGTGGGCACGTCAGAACTCAGCATTTGACTGAAAGGTTTCAGGGAAATGGGCCTTGTGGCGTTTGCCATCAGTTCGCGCTGCACCTCTTGGAGGGCATGTACGCTTGGGGCGCGGATTCCTGGCAGTCCGTTGGTTTAGGCACCAAAGTGCTAGCTCAGGTACAGTATCGCATCTGCAGCTCGAGCTGAGCAGCTTGCGTTTGCCATGGGGTAAGTCATAGATTCCGCTGTTGATTTGAGGTGTGGTATGAATCTCGAGAGTCGAAACCGATGCTTCCTGAATTGCTAACACAGCGTGACTTCATCGCTCTTCACAAAGTTCTGAAAAAACAATCCGCCCAGTGTGTCGGCAGGGTCCGTCAAGCACACTTCGAGCATGTACTGCTGGGTTTACAGAAAATCATCGAATCATTCGGTCCGACGCCGGAATACTATGCATGGCTATGCCAAACGAGTCCAGATGATAGAGCCGACGATAGAACCTTTGTCATTGATCTCTAATTGCGCATCCACCCCTGCATTCCGTCGAGGGTTTGGATCATGGACGATTCGAGCCGGGATGTGGAGAAGACTAGAAGCCATCTGGCTCTGTTGACATCCTCGGGAAAAGGGAGCGATGCCTCAAGCGGTACAGGTTGAAGCTCAGGCCGAGCAACAATGTTTGCCGCACTTGCATGGGCGGAGTGCGGCCCGGAGCGCGAGCCGAGAGCTTGCGTTTAACCGAAGAGAAGACGCTCTCGATCAGATCGCGGCGGCGGTAGAGTCGCTGCGGAAATGCCCGCCGCATTTCGGCGCGCACGCCGTGGATGCGCCAGGTCTTCTTTCCGCGCTGGGCCGGGATCACGCCCCGCGCACCGAATTGTCGGCGGATGTAAATGTGATTCCTCTCGCTGTCGAATTCGGCGTCGGCCAGCACGAGGCCGATACGTGTTCGCCGCGAAGCAGCTTCCACGACCGTGGGCAAGTTCGCGCAGTCGTTCCACGGAACGCGCCGGGCGCTCTGCGACAACAGGAACTGCTGATCCAGATCCGCGACGATGACCCACTTCAACCAATGCCGCCAGGGCAGCGGTTTTTGCCCATGATGATGCAACCGACGCACAAAGAAGGTGCTGACCGCTCCTTGCGCCAAGCCCGTGGCGTCCACCCCGACGCAGGCCCGCCGGCGCCCTTTGCGGCAAGCGCCCCGCAACCGGCGCACGGTTTCGCCGACGGCCTGGTCGATAGTTACATTGTCCAGGCGCTGCAAGAACCGATACGGGGTCGTGAAACCGGGCACGCTGATGAGCCCGAATACCTGAAGCAACTCGCGATGTTCGGCCAAACGCACTTCCGCCTCCCGGAAGGTTCAGTCCTCGTATCGCATGAGGCAGAGGATGGCCAACAACTGTGGCTGCGTGAATTGGCGTTTGCTGAAACGACTGCGGTAGCGAGGAATTACCATCTCGGAGACTTCCAGATCGACGCCAGCGAAGGGCAGGAGTCCGACCTCGGCCATCGCACCTCCTGCCACAATAGCAAACAACAAATTCCCAAGGCCCGATGCACCAAATTTTCATGGTGATACCGAGGATGTCAACAGAGCCAGATCACGTCTATTCTTTTTTCAATCGCGCTCCGCGAGGGTAGTCGAGGGCAGCCATTCGGCTTTCCCCTCACAGATTCTTATTTGCAGCTTTTCCGTATACGGCTCTTCGCAAAACTAAACCGAAGCTCATCCGGGCGCGACGCTGGGGTGAGTGATCTAAGCCCGCATTTCCGTTTTAAAGTGCAGTTGCAAACCCTCAGAGTCTCGCCGGCATCAATATTCATGCGGGTTTCAGAGCAATAAAGGCGTTTTGGAGGATGACACCCCATGGGTGAGCAACAAAACGGTCCGTTTCAGCTCTCTTTCAACGCCTCCCTCCGGGTTGATTTCCAAGGCTCTCGCGTCACCTCGGACGCCGGCCTGATCCTAGTGCGCGAACTCGACGAGCACCTCGGGTTCGGAGAATTGATCGAAGGACATCTGACGGACCCGCGAGGCACGAACGCGCGGTTGCCTCTGGCCGACCTGCTCCGGCAGTCGGTCTACAGCCGTTTGGCGGGATACGAGGATGTGAACGATGCCGAGCGGCTGGGCCACGATCCGACCTTCCGGCTGATCGGCTCGGAAAAAGTTTGGGACCGCGGGGTGGCGCTGACCTCGCGCTTGCAGAGCTTCGAGACGGAGATGCTGGCCGAGGAGGAGAACTTCGCGGGGCTGGCTGCGATCAATCGAGATTTAATCGCCAAGGCCGAAGCTTTCGATTCTGCCCAGCGGGTGGTGCTGGACATGGACAGCACCGAGATCCCAGTCTACGGTCAGCAGGAGCAGAGTGCCTACAACGGCCATTTCGAATCTACCTGCTACCATCCGCTGTTGCTGTTCAATCGCAAGGGCGACTGCCTGGCGGCTAAGCTTCGGCCCGGTAACGTCCACAGTGCCGACGGTTGGGAGGAGGTTCTGTTGCCGGAGATCGAGCGACAGCAGGAGCTGGGCAAGGAAGTGGTATTCCGGGCCGACGCGGCCTTTGCCAAGCCGGAGATTTACGAAGCGCTGGAGGCGCGCGGGGTGAAGTATGCGGTTCGCATCCCCGCCAACGACGCCCTGCTGCGGGACATCGAGGAGTTGTTGACGCGGCCCGTAGGCCGACCAAGCGAGAAACCGGTGGTCTGATACAAGGGGTTTCTCTACCAAGCCGAGAGCTGGAAAACGGCGCGGCACGTGGTGGCGAAGGTCGAGCATCATGCCGGGGAGCTGTTCCCGCGCCTGGGCTTCATCGTGACCAACCTGACGCTGGCGAGCCGGGCGGTGGTCCGGTTCTATAACAAGCGAGGGACGGCGGAGCAGTGGATCAAGGAGGGGAAACAAGCGGTCAAGATGACCCGGCTGAGTTGCCACCGGTTCCGCTCGAACGAGGTCCGGTTGTGGCTGAGCGTGATCGCTTACAACCTCGGGAACCTGTGCCGGCGGCTGGTGCTGCCGCGGCGGGTCGAGAACTGGAGCTTGAGCAGCCTGCAGCAGCGGTTGGTGAAGACGGGCGGGCGGCTCCTGAAGCACGCCCGGTATTACTGGCTGTTGCTAGCGGAGAGTCATCTGACGCGGCGGTTGTTCGGGGCGATGCTGCGACACATCGAATCGCTGCCGTTGCCGGCAAGTTAGAGTCCACAGGCGGCAGGAGAAACTTGGTGGAGCAGGCACGGGCGTGGCGCGGTGTCCAGGAAATCGCGCAGCAAACAGGCCAAGGTGCCGGTTGACCTGGCCGGGAGGGGCGCGGACGACAAGGGAATGGACTGCTGGCCTCTGCGGTGGGAGATTTCCGTTGCAGGCGAGCCAGCGTAGCGTATAATTTCGTGGCTGTGGGTGGCAAAAAGGAAATTCTGGGTTAACCGAAGCGATTCTTGCTATTTCGAAGCTAGCCCGGAGAGCTGACCTCCTGTGAAAAATCCATCTCGACGGGCCCCACTCCACAATCGTCATCTCTGATATTTGTAAAGGGACCTCGGTTTGGAAAGTCACGCAGGAATTTCTGAATCTACACGCTGAAGGAGAACGTGCATGGGAATCGCCTTCGTCACAGGGACCAGCACCGGAATTGGGATGGCCACGGCAGTGTCGTTGGCGCGTGCGGGACATACGGTCTATGCGGGCATGCGCGTTCCGTCACGCGAAGGCGAATTGCACGCGGCCATCGCGAAGGAAAAACTCCCCATTCGCATCGTGAAGCACGACGTTGATTCCGATTTAGTAGGCGAGACTCAGTGGCGGAGTGGGGTGCTGAATTACTCCCTCTCCGACACCTACCAAAGCCGCGTACCTGCTTACGGTAACTTGGCTGTTCGATGCCAGCCAGACTGACGGTGGATAACATTCGCCGTCATCCGAGAGCGATCGTGTTACGCCGCACGTGCAGGTCGTCGGGGCACACATTGTGAGAGCGGGATACGTCCAAGAAGGATGTAGATTAGGCAGCACTACGGTCCCTGCTGGAGACCGGCCTCGGCTGTGGATTAGTGTGGCGTCGTGGTGCGCGTGTATAATTCTGGCAGCTGTTGACGCATGGGCTCACAAACAAGCTGTCAATCCCGATGGAATCTCATATCTTGACATGAGCGACGCCCTCCTCCGGCATAATTGGCATCTGCTCGTGAGTCCCTATTGGAGCCCGCTATATCCATTCCTAGTCGGCGTTGGGACGTGGCTTGCACGCCCATCGTTCAACTCGGAGTATCCAGTTGTTCATGTTGTTAACTTGCTTATTTTCGTTGGGTTCCTAGCGTCCTTCGAATTCCTCTTGCGCCAGGTGATCAGCCTAAGCCGGGAGAATTATCGGAAACAGGCAGACGCGGCACCCATCCCCGCGTGCGTGCTGCAAGTCATTGGGTATAGCTTGTTTGCTTGGACCGGGATTGTGTTAATCGGGGTCCGCCTAATGACACCCGATCTCCTCGTCGCATTGTTCATCTGCCTGGACGCCGGTCTCCTGCTGCAGCTTCGGGCCACTCCTCATAGATGGCTTACATCTGCGTTACTGGGCGTCGCGCTTTGCCTTGGATATTTTGCGAAAACGGTGATGTTTCCACTAGCGTTTGTCTTCATGGCAGTCGAGTTGCTTGTGACCTTCCGGAAAAGAGCACAGTTTCAGGTTGTAATCACGCTTCTCGTCTTTGCTGTCCTGGCATCCCCTTTGGTCGTTGGAATCTCACGAATGGTCGGAAGCACAAGCTTCGGCGAAGACGGCACCTTGAACTATGCATGGTATATCGATGCGAAAGGCAACCAGCCAGTCCAGATTCCTTTTTATTCTCCGAGGCCGGCCGCCTATTTGGAACATCCGCCTAAACTCATTTATAGCAACCCAAACGTGTTCGCCTTTAGCCGCCCATTCAAAGTGACCTACTCCCCGTGGTTTGACCCTCCGTTTTGGAATGAAGGGGTAACTCCTAGAGTAGATTTTATGGGGCAGCTACGTGCGATCAACCGAGGGGTTATCAAGTCTTATAAGCCGCTCGTCTTGCCTGCTTGGGGTGTGATCGGCGGATTTGTGATCCTCTGGTTGGCGGGCGACGATCATCCTTTGCAATTGCGGGAAAGCTCCGGGGTTTGGTGCTTCCTGATCCCAGGCATCTCCGGATTCGGACTCTATCTTCTGGTACATGTGGCAACAAGGCTTGTCGCACCCTTTGTCTTATTGATATGGCTTGGGCTATTTTCTGGCATCCGACTCGGCGCATTTTGGCAGGCCCGAAGAATTAGCGCTGCCGTCGCATTGGTGGTTGGGGTTTCACTAACCACTTTGACGGCGACGTATGTTCTCCGTCAGATGTCCACTCCGGAGTCCAGCCTTCAGAACGACTACGGCCAAGCGGCTGTTTCGCTGAGGAAAGAAGGCCTTCTCAGCGGGGACACAGTCGCGATACTGGGCTCTTGGAAGGATGGAAATGCCATGTATTGGGCCCGATTGGATGGTCTGCGGATCGTGGCTCAGATTCCGTCCGAGGACGCTTCCGCGTTCTGGCGTTCAACACCGTCTACTAAACGGCAAATATTCGAGCAAATCAGTCGAATGGGTGTGAGGGCCATGGTTACCGAGCAAAGACCTCCGTGTGGCAATTCCGAGACATGGCATAAGCTGGGTTCCACGCACTATTATGCATACCTACTGCCCGGAGATCGAGCGGCTAGCGTAACGGGAACCGGCATTGCACGCAAACCCACACCGTAGACTTTAATGCGAGTCAGGATGTGCGGCGTGCCGAAGAACAGAAGGAATTATCGGACTAGCATAACAGCATGCCGCGACCGCACAGGATTCCGCGATTATAGGTGCTTTACAACACAGGACGTATTCCGTCCCCTTCGTATTCCTAGCGGCCTCGCAGGACTGGTTGATGGGTTTTGATGCTAGTCCTTGAACCCTAAGACTGCCAGCACCGGCGTCATGCGCAACCTTCGGTTCGAGTCTAAACCCCTCCCTGATTTGCACGCCGTGAACATTGCCGCATTTTGTGAAATAAGAGGGCGCCAGAGTGGGGAGCCCGGTCCGATTCGCTAACTTCCCCTCGGGTTGTGTCAAACCATCGGTTCCTGGAAATGCTAAAAACCATCAAAAGCACCTTGAAGCGGAACTTGCCGTCGTGGTGTCTGAACTGGGCGCGCGGAAACGTGCACTTCTTCCGGATTCTTCGAGAGCGTTTCTGGTACAACCGCCAGGAGTTGATGAATACGTATCACACCGGGAATGAGTGGAATTTCGATCGTCCCATGGAGCGCGAACGTCACAGGAAAACCCTGGAGTTGATTACAGCTCTCACTCCTGATTCGAAACGTCTCCATTCGCTTGAGGTGGGCTGCGCGGAAGGAAAATTCACCAGACAACTGGCAGCCCATTGTGCGACCGTTACCGCATACGATGTATCCCCGATCGCCTGTGAGCGCGCGGCTAGGTCTTGCGAGGACTTGCCCAACGTAACAGTTCAGCAATTCGATCTACAGCGCGATAGCATCCACGGCCAATACGATTCGGTTGTTGTTATGGACGTCTTCTGGTATATACACGGTCGACGTCTTACCGCGAAAGCCGTCGACAAACTCGCTCGCGCCGTCAAGCCTGGCGGGTTCTTGATCGTGTCGGATTGCCGTCTGCCGAAACATTTGCGCCGCCGATGGTGGATTCGATGGTTTCCCGAAGGCGCCGACGCGCTACTAGAGTTCATGAGCGGCCGCTCGGGTCTCAGGTTGGTGCATAGGGAGATCCATCCTAACGACGGAAGACAGGTTCCGACATATATGAACCACAT
>JBJKQX010000038.1:0-2606 GCA_046704965.1 Binataceae bacterium (SeqCode) | reverse complement strand
GTCTTGAGCGCCTGTTCGTACGTCTTTGCCGTGCTTTGCTGTTGTCCGTTGGCGCTGATCATCATGATCATTGAAATCGCAAGCCCCGTTGCGGCGAACTGCGCGGATTTCATGAGCCCTCCCATTCGAATCAATCAGAATGCGTAATGCGTGGAGACACGCCGACGAGCGGCCGAGTTGCTCCATCACTGGTGACACCATGTGGGTGCGCCCGGCGAGACCCTCGCCGTACGAATTCGAGTCGGGCTGCGCCTTCGCAAGGGCGAATCTGCGGCCGGGCGCACATGGTGCAACTGTCCGTGCTTCGTCCCATTGCAGAGGTCGAAGCGAGCTTGCATCGCGTGCATGACCTGCATTCGGCGTTCAAGCTGGCGACACCTTGCTGTCCTTATTGCATCGAAGCGGAACAAAAGCTATTGCACGCTGCTAGTGACCAGATATGCCATGAGTGGAATGCCAATGAGCCAGTAGACGAGTGGCGAGACCACAATGGCGGCAAGAAGTTGCCACAATCCGGCCTTTGCGCCCTTCTGGCTGAGCGCAACGATGGCGAGAACGAATGCCACGAAGTTCAGCACCCAGCCCACGGGGCCGAATCCAGGTACCGGTATGACAAAGCTTACCCAAGCACAAATCAGCAGTATCCACGCGGCGCGGCCCGCGGTGCTCTTGGTTGATTCCGATATGGCGGTGTCGATCTGGTTCATGGGAGTGCCTCACTGATGTGCGCTGTGAACGGATGGATGGTCGAGGTCGTATTGGTATCGATGCTCTGGATCGTTGTCGGGATCGATGGCAGTGGATCGTCGCCGAGTCTCAGTTCTGCGTGAGATCCAGTAGCCACCTGCCGTGAAGCTTCACCCAGGTGTCCGTCGACGTCTGGGTGGTTCCGTCCTTGAATTCCATTTCCGCGGTCACCTTGGCGTGGTTATCGTCGAGCTTCTTCATCGAGAGAATTTTCACGGTGGAGAGTCCACCATGCGCCTCGGCTCGCTTGTGAAGCGATTCGGCGGCAGCGCGGATCTTGCCGGTGACGCCCATGGCTTGCGCGGTCGGGGATAAGTCGACCAAATCGATCATGTGTATTGCCTTGGCGGTGTTACCGTTGCCGATGGCGCTGTAGAACTGTCTGCTTGCACTTTTCGGGCCGTTCGAGCATGCCGCCAAAGCGGCTGTCACGGCAGCGAGCAGAACGAGATTGCGTGACGATGCGCTGCGACTCAAAACCATATGTCACCTGTGGATTTCGTGAAGAGGCCCGGTAATATGAGTTCGCGTGTCCCGAGCACTGGCAACACGAACGAAGGGAACGGAGGCTGCGGCGCGGGAATGCCTGCCGCGTTGAACACTCGCCACAACAAGGAGGTGCAATACAGCGCGTCGGCGCGAGTCCAGTCGTAGCTGCCATCGAACGGCACGCCCACGTACCGGAGTGCCTCGTCTCGAAGCCGGGTTGCCGCTTCGGAAGTGGCAACCGGGAGTCGCATTAGGCACGCGTGCTCGGCTTGTGCGCAGAACGAGGCGAAGCACTCCTGCCGTACTCGTCCATCGCGACCCTGCCCGGGGTCTGCATGTATCACCTCCCATGCACCGGAGCCGGGCAATTGCAGTGCAAGGCCCAGGTGCGTCCAATTGCAAAGCGGGTCTTTCCCGCGCAGCACGCGCGCCTCGAGTCCGCGTCCTTGCCGTGCCGCGAGCGCGACGCCGTGATGCGTAGTGGCGAATGAGAGGCCCGAGCCTGTGACACGCTCGTGTTTTGACCTTGAGGTATGCGCATCCGTGACGCGGACGACAGCCCGCGGGTCTGTGGGAATGCCCTGTGGCGCAGTGGGGCGATCTGATCGCGCGCAATGTGCTTCCGCGATGCGTCGTTCCGTGAGAGGCGCTGCATCGTGTGGTGCGTGGCGCTCGGTGCCCGGCAGGCATCCGGATTCCGCGTGAGAATTGGTCATGGCACGGATGTAAGCCAGGGCCGAGCATGATCAGGCAGCGGCGCCCGTTGTTCGCCTTCCTCGTCCTGCGGTGCCGTGCGGGTCCGCGGGAGCATCGAGGAACTGTCGTGTTCGTCGTCGGGCACGTATAGCTGGTAGGCGCCATCTTTGCGGAGACATTCCCGCAGGCCCTTGCGGGGGCGAAGCGGGACGATGACCTGGAAACAGCGATACACGTTGTGGCCCGCAATGACTCCCGGGCTGAACAGCGTCAATCGGGCCGGTGTCCTCTCGAGGTGACCGCTGGCGCAGTTGGGTATGCAGTCGCTTGCGAGCCAGATGGCGGTGGCGTGGGCGAGCGGCGCCCCCCAGTCAGACCACCGCAGGTGAACGAGTGCGACCGACCCGTCCTCGCTCAGCAGGAGCGTTGTTGGACGGATCAGCAGAGGATTGCTCGGACTGATGACGTTCCCGATGTCGCCATAGAATGCGATCGATTCCTTGCCTTGGGCTCGGTTGTTCGCGAGAGCCGGCGTTGCGATCAGTCCGCGTGTCGCCGCGGCGATGAGAAGGCACGTGAACAGGAAGCGGGAATACTTCTGTGTTCCGGGATGGGACGCAGAACCGGAGGAACGGCTGGTGCTCAGGTGCGCTCTCCTTCGGCACCGCGAGATC
>JBJKQX010000037.1:0-4344 GCA_046704965.1 Binataceae bacterium (SeqCode) | reverse complement strand
TGCAGCGTGCTGATGGTTCGGTTGAGGCCGGGTAGGACTTCCGTGTCATAGTAGTTCGGAAAATCACGGCTGGCTTCGACGTACCTGGTCGACACCTCAATGGACACAGTACGTGATGTGTTCGGAAAGCCGCGCATCGCCTCGACGTATCTTCCGTTCTCCGGGCGATAGATCTCGGGCCACTTCGGTGCAGCTGTGGGCGGAGTCCAAACGCCACCTTGGCCAACCGCTCTGAGAACGATCAGTTCGTCCATGCCGTCGCCGTTCAGGTCCCGAAGCATCGCCCTGATGCCGCCTCCCTTTTTCCAGCCGCGGATCTGCTGAATTACCATGTTGTCCGGGCTTCCGTGGCTGTAAATCCAGAGCGTATAGAACCCACCTCCGCCGAAATCCAGCGCGACGACGAGATCGGTGCTGTTCCCGCCAACGTTCGCCCAGGCAAAGCCCACCACTTGGTTGGGCGTGATTGGGGCCAGTGCGTCTGCGGGTTGGGTAGCGTTTACGAATTTGGCGACGGTGGCCAAGTCAGCCCCGTGCAAGGCTTGCACGTTCGCCTGACTCCAAGGCACCCTGCCGACGTAGAAGTTGCCAGCATGAGCGGACCCCGCTAACGCAAGCATCATGACAACGATCGCAAGCGCTATCTTCTTCATGATGCGCCCCCCACTGGCGCGCGGGGTCCTGCCGATGCGCGCGATCCCCGGCCTGCAGGGTCGTGCGCGGCAATGAGGCTTGAGGAGGGAATCAGCGGCTTCGCGCTTGCCTCACGCGAAGCCTTCGAGCCTCAGAAAGAAAATCGGCTTCGGCCCCAAGCGACGCTGTCTCTCGCCGCTTACACGTACATCAACCTGTTGGCAGAGGTGATCCTGTCTGTCAATAAGCGCGCGTATGCGATCGTATTTGGCGCGTTACGACTATGTGAACTTCAGCACGATTTTTCCGAAGTGCTCGCTCGCCTGCATGATGCGATGGGCCGCGGGAGCCTCGGCCGCAGGAATCACCTTGTGAATCGGCGGGCGCAGACGACCCGCTTCGAGCGCCGCTCCGAAGCGCGCAAGGAACGCCGCGACGATCTCGGCCTTCTCCGCGTCGGGGCGACTGCGCAGGGTCGAGCCGACGATGCTAAGATGGTTGCGCAGCACGGGCATCAGGTTTACCTCGCCCTTCGCGCCCTTTTGCAGCGCGATCAGCACGAGGCGTCCGCCACGCGCCAGCGATTCGAGATTCTGCTGGAGATAGGCAGCGCCGATAATGTCGAGCACCACGTCAACGCCGCGTCCGTCCGTCGCATCCTTGACCGCGATTGAAAATGGTCCCGACTTGTAATTGATCGCAACGTCGGCGCCAAGGCTGAGGCATCGCTGGCACTTTTCCTCGGAGCCTGCGGTTATGATCGTGCGCGCGCCCGCTTCCTTGAGCAGTTGAATCGCTGCGGTTCCGACTCCGCTTCCGCCGCCGTGAACCAGGACCGAGTCGCCTTTTTTGACCCCGGCGATTTGAAACAGGTTGAGGAACGCGGTCAGAAACACTTCCGGCAGCGCTGCTGCCTCGGCGTCGTTCAGCACCTCGGGAACGTGCATCGCGGAGCCGTGATGGACCGTGGCTTTCTCGGCGTAACCGCCGCCCGGCACCAGCGCCATCGCACGCTCGCCGACGCTCCATCCTTTGACGGCGGAGCCGACCTCGACAACCTCGCCCGCACATTCGAGTCCGATTATCTCCGAAGCACCGGGCGGAGGCGGATACTGCCCCTGACGCTGCATCACGTCCGCGCGGTTCACACCGGCATGGGTGACGCGAATCAGAAGGTCCTCGGGACGCAGGACCGGATCGGTAGCTTCGGCGAGATGGAGTACGTTCTCGTCGCCGGGTTTTTCAGCGATGACTGCCTTCATACGGCCTATAGACACCGGTAAATCAGGCTTTCCTCAACCGCGGGTTGCTCGATCGCCCGCGTCAATGCATCGCGCCGCCACCGCGGCCGCTCTGACGCGAGAGAAACATGAACCAGGGGACACAGATCAAGGCGACAAAGACAAACACTCGGTAGATATCGTTGTACGCGAGATTGAGTGCCTGCCCCTGGATCATCCGGTAGACGAAGGCAAAGCCATGCTTTTGCCCCGTCGCCATCTCGCGCATGAAGTTGAAATGCGGCGAACCGGGCATCCGCGCGGGTGCGTGGCTCAGACGCCAGGCGCTGAAGGTGTTGAAATGATACGACAGGTAGGACTGGTCAATCTGTCTGTTTCTCAGCAGCATATCGGACACGAACGAGATACCGATCGCCGAGCCCGTGTTGCGCAGCATATTGAACAGGCTCGACGCGTAACCCATCTTCGACCGCTCCACGCACGCGAGCGCCGAAGCCGAGATGACGGGAAAGACCAGTCCGCTGCCGAAGCCGAAGAGAATGATCGGCAGCATGATAGAGCCCATGCTTACCGTCAGGTCCCACTGACTCATCATCCAGGTGGCGGCGGCCACTATGAGGAAGCCGATTCCGACCGAAGGGCGCGTGTCGTAGCCCAAACGCGACAACTGCCCCACGGTGAACATCGTGATTGCCACTCCGATACCCCGGGGAGCAACCGCAAGACCGGCCTTCCATGCGTTGTAGCCGAGCAGTTCCTGCAGGAACAGCGGATTCATCAGGTTCACGCCGTACAGCACGAGAACCAGCAGCGTTACCAGCCCAACCGAAATCGTGAAGTCCGGAATCTTGAACATCCTGAATTCGAGGATCGGGTCGGGAAACTTCAGCTCGTGAAAAACCAGGATGATCACGGAAAGCACGGACAGTATGGTGAACCACCATACCCACGGCGCCGCGAACCAGTCGGAACGTTCTCCGCGGTCGAGCACTATCTGTAGCAGCCCCAGTCCGAGCGTGAGACAGATAATCGCGACATAGTCGGTGCGCAGCCGCCTCTCACTCTTCAGGTAGGGCGGATCCTGCACAAAGGTATAGACCATCAGCGCGGCAAGGATGCCGGTGGGAATATTGATGTAAAAGTTCCAGCGCCAGTTGTAGTTGACGGTGATCCATCCGCCGAGCGTCGGCCCCATCATCGGTGCGAGCATCAGGCCCACACCCCACATCGCCATCGCAAGTCCCTGCTCCGCGGGCGGAAACGTCTCCATCAGAATCGCTTGCGAGGTCGGGATCATTGCCGCTCCCGCCGCGCCCTGAATCAGACGGAAGACCACGATCTCGGTCAGCGTCCTTGCGGCCCCGCACATCGCGGAAGAAGCGACAAAGATGATGATCGACAGTATGAAGTAACGCTTGCGCCCAAACCGCGACGAGATCCATCCGGTCATCGGGATCATGATGCCGTTGGAGACCAGGTAACTGGTCAGTATCCACGTAATCTCGTCGGCGGTCGCCGAGAACGAGCCCTGCATGTACGGGAGTGCCACGTTGACGATCGAGGTGTCGAGCACCTCAAGCGTGGCACCGAGCAGCACCGCGATCGCAACCAGCCACTTTCCCGCGGAGAGGTCGTACCCGTGTTCGAGACTCTCAGCCGGTTCCAAATACCTTACCCATGGAAGAAATTACCCCTACAGAATGTCCGGTAACGGCGGTCCGGGTAAACAGGACGACACATAATACATTATTCGTTAACAGCATCGACTCCGTTTCCGGAAGCTAAAGCGTCGTCAACGCCCGCCTCGAATTGCTTCGCCCGATTATCCGCAGGGGCACCTAGGCCGGAGAGAAGCATAAAGCAATACCTCGGACCTGCCAGGGCAGGCTAGGCGTATCGATCCGTTACCCGAGCAGTTCATCGCGGGTAGGTCATCGTGATTGTGAACCACTGTTCGCCGCCATGGTACTTGAAGCTCGCCTGGGAGAAGGTCGGCGGTCCGAGCGTGGCGCGCACGTTGTTCGAGAACGCGTATCCCTCAAGCGGCATCCCGAGCGCGTCGCGGTCAAACTTGTGATTGTCGTTCTGGTCGTGAAACACCACCATCGCGTACGTTCCCGCCGCGAGGTCGCGAAAGTTGCACCAGGCGGCGCGGTTCTTTATCGGCACTTCCATATCACGCAGCGACTTATGCTCGGGAAACGCCGCGGGCCGGTTGAACAGCGAGCAAACAACGCCACCCTTGGAATTTCGCAGGCCGACTATATGCACGTGCAGAACAGTGCGGGTCGGCGCGGCTTTCGTCATCGCCGTAGCGGCCGAGCGGGTCGTGGGGACCGGTCTTTCCGCGCAGGCCGAGAATGCCATCAGCAATACGAAAAGCGGCACGGCAATCCTGAAACGCAACCACAGCATCTATAAAAGAAGAATCCGTCGAATGTGCAGGGAGGGCCTTGGCGCTCTCCCCGCT
>JBJKQX010000036.1:0-6815 GCA_046704965.1 Binataceae bacterium (SeqCode) | reverse complement strand
ACGGACAGTCGTTTCCGGAATCGCGATCCCGTCGAGCGGAGCGCCGGCACTCGGCGGGGCCGTTTCAATGATCGCGTCGAAATTGTGCGCGAGCGACGTTATCAGCGCGCGGCCGTCCGCCGCGTTCAGGTCGAGCGTGATCGCACGCTTGTTGCGATTCATCGCATGCCACGTGAGGCTGCGCTCGATTCCGGGAATGCCGTCGAGAAACGGCTCCATCCTGCGCCCCGGCGCACCGCCCGGCGGTTCGACCACGACGACGTCGGCTCCGAGATCGGCCAGGACCCTGCCGGCCATCATCGTCTCCGGCGCGGAAATTTCGAGCACGCGAATATCGTGCAGCATCAGGATTTGCCCCTCGTCCGTTTCAGCGCACGTTCGTACGAGAAAGGCTACTAGCACATTTATTGTGCTTGCTGGCAAGAAAGTTTGTATGCTGAGCGAAATCAATGAGGAGAACGTTGATGCCCGAAACTTCGTTGCCACCGACGGAACTCTTTTCCTCCGCGGCCGAGCCTGCGCTGAACGGCGGCAGATGCCGCGCGTGCGGCTACGTTTTCTTTCCGCCGCAGTTCTACGGGTGCGAACACTGCGGGGCCGCGGCTGGCGAGCTTGAACCGAAATCGCTGCGCGGCAGCGGCGCGCTCGCGTCGTTCGCGACCGTCCATCTGCACCAGGGCAAGGATATCGAAGCACCATTTACGGTCGGCGTCATAGTTCTCGACGACGGCCCGGCTGTGCGCGCAATCCTGACGCAGCGCACTGACGAGGGTCTGAAGATCGGCGATCGGATGCGTGCGGTGATCGTCGAGACGGATTCAGAAGGCGGGCGTGCGCGGGAACTGCGATTCAGCAAGGAGGAGGGCGCGCGATGAAGAAAACGTTGCGCCAGATGCGGCCAGTTCACGTTGTCGGAATCGGACTCCATCGTTACCAGCGGATGAGCGACACGCCTTACGTCGCACTCGGTCTCACGGCGGTGCGCGAGGCGCTTAAGGACGCCGGAATCGACTGGAAGTCGGTCGAGTCGGCTTACACCGGCACGGCACTAATCGGGATGGCCGCGAGTCGCCCGATGCTGCGTCATCTGGGTGCCACCGGAATCGCGATGGCGCAGGTGGAGAACGCGTCAGCGTCTGGATCGACGGCGGTGCGTCAGGCATGCCTCGACGTGGCGAGCGGACTCACCGACGTGTCGCTCGCTATCGGCGTCGACAAGCCGGGTCCGATTTCGATTGCGGCGGCGAAGGCCAATATCCCTGACCTCGTGGGTCGCCGCGTGGTTCCGTTCACTCATTTCGCTTTGCTGGCGAACGAATACATGAACCGTTACGGCGCCACTGCGGAGCAGGTCGCGACGGTCGCAGTGAAGAACAATCGCAATGGCGCGAACAATCCGTACGCGCAACGTCAGAAGGCCGTCACGCTGGAAGAGGTGCTTTCGGGTCCGCAGATTTCCGGATCGCTGACGCGGCTTCAGTGCTGTCCGGTGGGCGAGGGCGCTGCCGCCGTGATTGTCGCCTCGGACGACGCAATCGAGAGCCTCGGAATGAATCGCTCCCGTGCGATTCGGGTGACCGCGTCGGTATCGCGCAGCGAGCGAGTCTATCCCGGTGCGAAAAACTTCGACGCCGAGCTGACACGCGAAACCGTCGCGCAGGCTTACGAAGACGCGCAAATCTCGCCGCACGATCTCGACGTGGCTGAATTGCACGACGCCTTCACGATCGAAGAATTGCTCTACGTCGAAGCGATGGGTCTTTGCGGTGAGGGCGAAGGCGCACAAATGATCACCAGCGGTGCCGCGGACATCGGAGGCAAGTGCGCGATCAGCGCGTCGGGCGGACTCCTCGCGATGGGGCATCCGATAGGACCAACCGGAGTCGGGCAGGTCGCGGAGATCACTCGCCAGTTGCGTGGCGAAGCTGGCGTGCGGCAACAGCCCAACGCGCGTATCGGTCTCGCCCATATGGTTGGTGTCGGCGCGGTGTGCGTCGTTCACGTACTGCGAAAGGATCAGTGAATAGTGGTATCAGGTCGTATTCCAGGAAAAATTGCGCGGCGCCTCAAGCTTCCGTTGATCGCTGCCCCGATGCTCTCGGTGTCGGGGCCGGACCTCGTCATCGCGGCATGCAAGGCGGGAGTAATCGGATCGTTTCCGCTCGCGAACGCGCGCTCGATTGAGGGCGTCAACAAGTGGCTGACTCAAATCGAAACCGCACTCGCCGAGGCCGCCGAAAAATCCGGGCGACCGCCGGCACCATTCTGCCCGAACCTGATTATCAAGCGCGCGGAGATGCGCGCCGAACTCGACGCGCTGGTGAAGCATCGGGTCGAGATGGTGATAACAAGCGTTGGCTCGCCAGCCGAGGCGATCGGTCCTTTGCACGACGTCGGATGCACCGTCTTTGCGGACGTCGCGACGGTTCATCATGCGCAGCGGGCAATCGCGGCCGGCGTGGATGGACTGATTCTCCTCACTGCCGGTGCAGGCGGACAGACCGGATGGCTGAATCCGCTGGCGTTCGTGCGCGCGACGCGCAGGATATTCGACGGACCGATTGTGCTGGCCGGAGGAATTTCCGACGGCGCGGCGCTGTGGGCAGCGGAGGTGCTCGGGTGCGATATCGCATACATGGGGACCAAATTTATCGCGACCGATGAGAGCATGGCGGCCGACGCGTACAAGCGGATGCTGGTTGACTCCACGATGGATGACGTGATGCTCACGCAGGCCTTCACCGGGCTGGATACCAACATGCTGACGCCTTCGATTGTCGGGGCGGGCCTGGATCCACGCACGCTGCCGCCGCGCGTCTCGATCGAGGAGGCGGCGAAGAACTTCAGCAGCAAGGGCGAGATGAACGGGCTGCGGCGCTACAAGGACATCTGGAGCGCGGGACATTCAGTGTCGGGTGTGACGGGGGTTCAGAGCGTGGCGGAACTGGTCGAGCAGACCGAGCGCGAGTACGATGAGGCACGCCAACGAACCGCCTCGATGCTGCGTGACGCAATCGTGCTTGCTCCATGCCCGCCTTCTCTTTCCGGCAAACACTAACTCATTGGTGGGATCCTTTCAGGGGCTAAGGCCAATTTCGACTCGGGATGTTGGCAATTGCGCCAGAAGGTGTTGAAATACGTGTATGCTTTGACAAGCGGCTCGACCATGAATACTGGCTATTCGTATTATCGCGTGAACCGATGTGCGCATCAAATCCTGTTGAATTAGAACAAGCGGTTGGGTGCCTCGGGCGTCCGGAATTCCGGCACCAAGAGGTGGCCTTGTACTGTGCCGACTCCCTTGAGCTTATGCGGCGCCTACCCGAAGGGTTGGTTTCGCTAACGGTAACCAGTCCTCCTTACAATATTGGCAAGGAATACGAAAAGAAGCTTAGTCTAGATGACTACCTGGACTGGTCTGTGCGCTGGATTTCCGAAGTATACAGGATCACCAAACCAAACGGCGCTTTCTGGTTGAACCTCGGCTACCTGGAGCTTCCTGGTCGAGCGAAGGCACTTCCCATTTTGTATCTGCTTTGGGACCGAATTCCGTTCTTCATCGTCCAGGAGATCGTCTGGAATTATGGAGCTGGCGTTGCGGGCAAACGGTTTTTTTCACCTAGGAACGAAAAGTTTCTGTGGTGCGTCAAGGATGCTCAAGATTACAAGTTTCATCTTGACCGAGTCAGAGACAAAAACGTCAAATTTCCCAAACAGAAAAAGAACGGCAAACTGAAGTGCAATCCAAACGGGAAAAATCCCACAGACGTGTGGCAAATACCAAAGGTGACTTCTGGCGAGAACCGCGCGTCCAAAGAGAGGACCGGACACCCGGCACAGTTCCCCATCGCCCTCGTCGAACGTATTGTTGCGGCTTGTAGCGATCCAGAAGATCTAGTCTTGGACCCATTTTGCGGATCGGGATCAACCGCGGAAGTATGCCTACGCTCCGACAGAGCCTTCATCGGGTTTGAGATACTCCCCCGATACGTTGAACTTGCTTCAAAGCGATTGACGAAACACCTTCGAGAAAGGGCGCAGGCCGAAGCACAGAGAACTCTATTCGCCACTTAACAATTCAAGAGTAATTTACCGTGTTCCACTTCAAGCGGTAGTCGTACTCGCAGATCACGGCAGAGCGCGGACATGCGGTGACGAAAAGCGACCTGAGGGGCATCGCCAAGGCATGACTCTCTACCCACGCGGAGATGCCCAACATACGGAGACCCTGCTAGACAATCGCACACAACGCGCTCGGCGTGCGGATAGTAGTCGGCGTTCTCTATCCATGGTCGGAATCCTGCGGAGTCCGATCATCGCCAGTGTCACCATGGCTATGAACTGCGCATCGGTGGTTACCAAAGCACTCCGCTTCTGGCCCGCTAAAATTTAGCGCCAGACGCACTTGGGTGCAAAGCACTCGCGGGTCGAGCGACCGGGTAGCTCGAACAGGATGATGAAAACTCCGGGTTTTCATCGAAATAGTGTTTGCGGGAGTTGGCCTTATTCCGTTAGGTATTCAACTCGTACCTTAGTGTCGGTCAGTTTTGCCCCGACAAACCCGAAACGGGTTGTAATCGAGTTGCTCAATCAGCTGTTGCTCGCTGCGTAGCTTATAGAGCAGGTGCAAGAGCAACGCACGCCGAAGGTTTTCCGGCGCGACGGAGGGCTGTCCGCACTTCGTCGCGTGCATTGCATTGAGCTGATCTCGCAACTCCCCGAGCGCCGCATCGACCATAAGCTGAAGCGACGGATGTGCCCTGGGCACCCACTGTTCCGCCGACGGGACTAATCATCGAAGACTGCTGACGGTCCGCTTTACGCATCCCGCTTCCTCTTGAAACCGCCGGCCGCCTGTTAACCGGCTGTATAATCGAGCGGGCAACGATCCTTTTTCCGCATCCTGGAAATTGGCATGGCGGTCCTCTATCTACAAGGTGGACGCCCCCGGATAGGTCAAACCGTCGCCACACGATTTCTCGTGCTGATGACACGCCTTGCCGCGCTTACATATGGCTATCCGACGGCACGGAGCCATCGTACGCGAGGGCACTGAGAACGCATGCATCCTTGAAGAGATCGTCTGACGTGACCTGGTCAAGCAGACTGTTCAGACGATAGGTTGCTTGGAGCGCATGAGCTTTCGCGTTGCGGACACCGTCGTCTTCGCGGATCGCCTCGCGAAGATCGCGAAGCCCCGCCCTTGCCACTTTGCGCTGGAAGATAGCCGCTCGCATCGACTTGTATAGCGTCGGTTTGGCTTCGAGAGCCTTCCATGACTGCTCGAAGGCTTCCCTGCTGCGCTCGAGATAGCGCAGAGCCTTGAGGAATTGTTTCTCCGCTGTTTGATAAACCTCCGCATAATGAAGGGTTCGGATAAATCCCCAATCTCCATTGTCGTTGAACTCAAGCAGCTTAACCCGGAGCGCTTCCTGCTGTTTGGGATCCGGCTCCCAATCGGGCAGGACGGGAGAGCTTTTCCTCTTTCCAGGAATTGGGTCGAGCCTGTCCGCAACCAAGGCCTGCCCAATCCTGCGTCGCAGCCCGACAAAGGCAGCCCTCGGTGCTCGCTTTCCGCTGGACAATCGGAGCAGGAACCGCGACGCCTCGAGTTGGATCGAGCGCATACAGGCCCGCATCGCGAGGGATAACTTGGGAGCTTCGAGCAAATGCAGCACGCGCAGGAGCTCAATCTCGGCCTCACGCACTATATCCAAAGCCGCGGTGCCCCAGACTGGCACTGCGACCCAGCGATCGTCGCGGTGGTTCGGAGGGGTTCCTCGCAGAGCCGGAAGGATCCGGACCGGGATCCTCTGCTTGCGCATGCGAACCTCGAGCCGACTCGCGCACGAGAAGCTCGCGACCCAAAGAGCGTCACCGGTGAGAACCAGGCGTTCATCGTTGCTGCAGGCGGACAGAGCGGCGCTCCGGGCCTCTGACCGTGTCATCACCTGAAGACTCGTAGCTATGCTTGAACTTAGTTGCTTGAAATGGGCCAAGGAGGCACTCGGAAATCGAACCGGGTCTTTGCGACTTAGTGACTGTCCGACCGGATCATCCATGTAGTCGTATTCATTCAGTATCTTCTTGACGTCTTCGCGTTGGTCCGGAAGCATGTCGGGCCAAAAAGAGGTCATCTGGTCGCCATCGCACCAGGTCAAGCGGTGTCGCTTGCACAGGAAAAAGTTCATCTTCCTAAAATCAAATCCTCCGTCGTGTCTTTCGCATACGGGGCATACATCAAAATCCGGCTCGAAATTGGGAGCAATTCGCGCCAGACGCGTCCACGGGTCTATTATGTTCAACCGTTTCTTTTCTTGCCTCATATAGTCTTCTTTCACTTTCACTCCTCCGTAGGATTCGTCACTGTTGTGCAAAGTGCGCGCAGTGCGCAGGCTGGCATTGCGAGATCTGGCGGCTGGCATCGTCGTTAAATACTTCCGAGACGGATCAGCTTCAACTCTAAAATGACATCATTCAATAGGCAGTGTAAGTGCTCTGCTGAATAACTAACCACAGGTGAGAGTGCAATAGATATTATATAAATAGATTGATATATAGATGCGTGAAAGCAATTATTCGTGCATCATCCGATCTCGAACGGAAGCAGAGTGCAACGTCGAGAGATCGGAGTTGTTCAGTGGCCTGATGGGATGGACCCAGCCCTCGCTTTTCAAGGCGACCACCATGTGGGCCAGTATGGTAGCGAACCATGACGACCAGGAGCGAGGGAGGGTGCGAGATGAAGGTTGCGACGTTGGGTATCGACTTGGCAAAGAACGTGTTTTGTGTGCATGGGGTCGATGTACGTGGAA
>JBJKQX010000035.1:0-13749 GCA_046704965.1 Binataceae bacterium (SeqCode) | reverse complement strand
CTGGGTTTTTCGTCCGCGAATACCAAGGAACTGAATCATCTCTTCTCCACGCGCCAAATCGAGCCGCAGCCGGAGATGAAGCTCAAGCTGCTTCAGTACCAGGCCTTCGGCGACGCGCTGGGTCTGCCACCATCTCGGATTGAATTCGGTCTGCGGGCGACCGAGGAGGAACGCGCGCGCGCCCGCGAACTGCTTGGCGACGTCGAGCGTCCGCTCCTGGCTGTGATTCTTGGATCATCGTGGCCGAGCCGTGTTTATATCCCCGAGTCGATAGCCACGGTCATACGTGGTCTGTCGGACGGCGCCGGCCCCGGCCCGCGTCTGTTCCCTGTTCTGCTTGGCGGCCCGGACGACGTTGCTCTGGGTCGGACGGTAGTCGGGAAACTGGCGGGTGCGCCGGTGCTCGATCTCTCGGGTCGCACGTCGCTGCGCGACCTGGTTGCGATTTTGCCCGAATGCGCGGTTGCGTTCGGGCCGGACTCGGGTCCGATGCATATAGCGGCGGCCACGGGATGCCCGGTGGTCTCGCTCTGGGGCGCAACGGCTTCGGAACGTTCGGCGCCGTGGGGCTTCGAGAGGTTTGCTTTGCGCGGCGAAATCCCGTGCTATCCATGCTATTTGCGCCGATGCCCGATCGGACGCGAATGTATGCATCGGATCGCGCCGCAGAGCGTGATCGATGCGATAAGGCGGGCGCTCGATGAGCGCCGGGCAGGGGCCATCGAGGCGACGTCACAAGCCCGGGTGGGGCCATGACGGCGGAGATCGAAAGCCGCCATGCGGAACGCGCGGGATGGCGGTTTGAGTTCCCGGGTCGAGGTCGCAGTCTGACGACGGCTGAGAGTGAGCGGCTGATAGCCGCTGTGCTTGAAGCGATCTCCGGCGCTCGTGGCGCACCCTTTCGACGTTCGCGCTACGCAACTACCTACAGGCTTGTTCTTGAACAGAAGATTGACGAGTCACGAATCGATACAGTTTTTCTCAAAGTCCTGGACGCGCCTTCGGGACCGTTAAGGCTGATCAAGCGGATGCTCCGCGGGGCGAGTGCGGCACATCTGGTGGACATCAGCGAGAAGCTTTGCACTGGCGGGATTCTGGCGCCTCGAGTTCTCCTTGCAGGACACGAACGGCGCACGGGGCGCGAGCTGGTTGCGATAGAGGGTTTGCGGGGCCGCACGCTCGCGCATCACCTCCGTTTACGCTCCGGGACGGAACTTTCGACCAAGCGCGCGATTCTTCAGGATCTCGGGCGTGAAGTCGCACGACTCCACAGTCTCGGATACATCCACGGCGACCTTACTCCGTACAACGTTCTCGTGATCTCTTTGTCGCCCCCGCAGTTTGGATTCATTGACCATGAGCGGACGCGCCGGCGCAGAGTATTCGTCGTTGGGCGGCATCGGATGCGCAATCTGGTGCAGCTCGGGCGGTTCGACCTTGCGGGACTTTCCCGCACCGACCGTGTTCGCACTCTGGCCGTGTACGCCGACGCAATGCATATGGACAGGCGGCGTGCGCTCAGGCGAGTAACCAGGATGCTTCAGGCAAGGTTGAGACGTGATCGGACCCGCAATTTGCCGAATCGCGAGAGTTCCTCACCTGTGGCAGTTGGAAAGCGAAGCGTGGGAGAGAGTTGATGGCCGACGATCCGGTAAAAATTTCTGTCGTCATACCTGTCTACAACGAAGTAAAGACCATCGGCGAGGTTATCGTTCGGGTTCTGAACTGTGGATTCGATCCCGAAATAATCGTGGTGGACGACGCCTCGACCGACGGAACGCGCGACTATCTGCGCACGCTGGAGCATCCCAAGGTCAAAGTGCTTTATCACGCCCGCAACCGCGGCAAGGGCGCCGCGCTAAGGCTGGGGTTCGCGTCCACGACCAATCAGTACGTATTCGTGCAGGACGCCGACCTCGAATATGACCCTCGCGACTACCATAAGATGATCGAGCCGCTTCTCGACGGTCGTGCGGATATGGTGTACGGCTCGCGCTTTCTCGGCGGACCGCATCGCGTACTCCTGTTCTGGCACTATCAGGGCAACCGCTTCATTACTCTGTTGTCGAACATGGTGAGCGATCTCAACCTGAGCGACATGGAAACCGGGATGAAGGCGTTCTTGCGGGAAAAGCTCATGGAGATAAAATTGAGCTCCAACCGGTTCACTTTCGAGCCCGAGATTACCAGCAAGGCGGCCCGGTCCCGATGGCGGATATATGAGGTTCCGATTTCCTACTCCGGCCGCACCTACGACGAGGGCAAGAAGATAGGATGGCGCGACGCGATAAGCGCCATATGCGCCATCCTCTATTACCGTTTCATGGACTGAACCGGTATCGCGACCGCGGCAGAACCAGGGATGCTCGAACAGACCGCTGACGACAAGGGAGACCAAGGTCCGGCCGATTCGCGCCCGCGCAGGCGTGACGACAGCCGGCTCCGCGTGCTCGGAGTCGATCCCGAACTTGGCTTTGCCGGCGGCGAAACGCAGGTTCTGGGACTCATCCTTGAACTCGCGCATGCCGGGCACGAGGCTGAACTCGCATGCAACCCGCGAGGCCAACTGTTCGCCCGCGCGAGCGCGTCGGGTATCCGGTGCCTCCCCCTTTCGATTCGAAACGCGCTCGACCTGAGCGCGGCGCTCCGTCTTCGAGCCCTGCTCGCCGCGGGCGACTACGACATCGTCCACTTCCACACCTCGCGGGCTCATTCGATGGCTCCGTATGTCGGCGGGATCGCGCGCGCGACCATCGTCACGCGCCGGATGGATTACAGACCCAATCGCCTGTTTGCACCGTATCTGTATAACCGCGCCGTCGAAGGCGTTGCGGCAATCTCCAGACCGGTTGCCGACGCTCTCGAAACGGCGGGCGTGCGCTCCGGCCGTATTTCCATCATCCCGTCCGGAGTAGACTCCGAGCGGTTTCGTCCGCCTTCGCCCGAGCGGCGCGGGGCCGCTCGCGAGCGACTTGGTATTTCCGCCGGCCAACTGGCGGTGGGTACGGTCGGTGCACTCGAAGTGCGAAAGGGCCATCGCCACCTGCTTGAGGCATTCGCGCTGCAGACCGCGAAAACCGACGCATTCGATGCTATATGCCTGATAGCGGGGCAGGGCTCGCTAGACGCCGAGTTGCGCCGGGTTTGCGTGGAGGCTGGAATTTCCGAACGGGTGCGGATGCTCGGCCAGATAGACGATTCGCGTGTTCTGCTTGAAGCGTTGGACGTCTTCGTGTTTCCTTCGCTGAAAGAGGGCCTAGGCGTGGCGTTGCTGGAAGCAATGGCCTCGGGCCTCGCAGTGGTCGCGAGCGCATCGGGCGGAGTGACCGAGGTGGTCGAAGACGGCGTGAGCGGGATTCTCGTACCGCCCGGCGATTCCCGGCGCATCGCGCTCGCGATTGAGCGCCTGGCGCGTGACGCGGACGAGCGACGTCGGATGGGCGAACGCGGTCGCGAACGCGTAGGTGAGAGGTTTTCGCTTGCGGCGATGGCCCGCAGCACGATCGATCTGTATCGCGCCTGTCTTTCGAGGTGCGCATGACAGGGAGGAAAGGAATAAACGCCAGATGCGGAGTATGACCGGCTTTGGGCGTGCCGCCAGTGAGAGTGACGGCGTAAGGGTGGTCGCGGAAGTACGCGCGCTTAATCAGCGATTCTTCGAATTGAAGATGAATCTGCCCAGGGGATGGGGCGAGCACGAGTCCCAGGTGCGCAAACTGGTGCAAACGGTTGTGTCGCGCGGGCGAGTGGAACTTTTTTTGCGCTACACCACGATCAAGCCTCCGCCCGTCACTCTTCAGGTCAACGAGCGCCTTGCTGCGATGTACGTCACGGAGTTGCGGCGGCTTGCAAAGAGCTTCCACCTTGAGGGCCCGCCGGGAATCGAGGCTATCATGCATCGCCCCGAGATATTTCACGTGGTTGAGACCGACAACGACCACGCGCACGGTATCCGGTTGGGCTTCGACGTCATTTCACAGGCGCTCAAACGTCTTGAAGTCGAGCGCGTGCGCGAGGGCAAAAGCCTCAAACGCGATTTCGAAACCCGGATTCGCAAGATCTCGCGCGTCGTGCCGAAGATTGAACGACTCGCCAACAAGACCCGCGAGGACGTGATCGCAAACTTCGAGTTGCGCATGCAGGAATTGCTCGGCGAGTTGCCGCTCAACGAAAAACGGCTTTACGAAGAAGCCTCGGCGGCGGCCCAGCGCGGCGACATCAGCGAAGAGCTGACGCGCCTGCGAATCCATCTGGCGGGGCTCGGCGAGCTGCTCAAACGGGAAGGTCCGGTCGGCAAGCCGATCGAATTCTTGCTGCAGGAAATAAACCGCGAAGTTAACACGATCGGGTCCAAGTCGCAGAATGCGCAGCTTTCGCAGCTTACGGTTCAGATAAAGGGAGAGACCGAAAAGATGCGTGAGCAGGTCCAAAATGTCGAATAATCGGGCGCGCACGACCCCGATTGCCTCGTCCTGAGGGTTTATATTAGGCTACTTAATGAGGACTCAGTTGCCGCCAAGTAGACGCGGGATAGTATTTATCGTTTCCGCTCCTTCGGGAGCAGGCAAGACCACGATCTCGCGGGCGGCGCTGAAACGGATACCGGGGCTTGCCGCCTCGGTTTCGTTGACTACGCGTAAACCGCGGGGAAACGAGATTGACGGAGTGGATTATCGCTTCGTGACGGGTGAGGAATTCACGAGGATAAGAGAACGCGGCGAACTGGCCGAATGGGCACAGGTGTTCGACGCCTGCTACGGCACCCCGAAAGAGCCTCTGGACACGGCCGTCAGCTCCGGTGCCGACATTTTGCTCGATATCGATATCCAGGGAGCCGCTCAGATAAGAAAAGCTTACTCTCGCGATGCCGTGTCGATATTCGTGCTTGCGCCCACGTTCCAGGATCTTGAGCGGCGGCTGCGTATGCGTGGTACAGAATCTGAGAGCGCGATTCAGGGCCGGCTGAAACGGGCGCGCGAGGAAGCCCGGGTCTTCGGTCAATACGATTACCTCATCATCAACGATGACGTGGACGAGTCTATCCAATCGCTGCTTTCGATTGTCACGGCCGAGCGCTCCAGGGTGACAAGGCTGCGCGAAGGATTCGTGCCGTGGAAGAGTTAGCGCAAGGCGGAGTCCCCGAGCTGGATCAACTTGTCACCTCGGTGCTCAGCTACAGCCCCGAGGCTGACCCGGGCGCGATTCATCGCGCCTACGAGTACTCGGCCCGGATGCATGGGGAACAGAAGCGTCAGTCGGGCGAGCCCTACGTCACGCATCCTCTCAACGTTGCGATCATCTCCGCCCAGCTGAAGCTCGATCTCCAGTCCATCGTGACAGCGCTTCTGCACGACGTGGTCGAGGACACTCACGCCTCGCTCGAGGAGCTTGAATCGCTGTTCGGTGCCGAGGTGGCGGGACTGGTCGACGGCGTTACCAAGGTTTCCAAGATTACGTTTTCAAGCCGCGAGGAGAAGCAGGCCGAAAACTTTCGCAAGATGATACTCGCGATGGCCCAGGACATCCGGGTCGTCATGATCAAACTTGCCGATCGCTTGCACAACATGCGCACGCTCGGAGCGCTGCCACGCGAGCGCCAGCGCGAGATCTCGCGCGAGACCCTCGAAATATACGCTCCCATATCGCATCGTCTCGGCATCTACTGGCTCAAGTCGGAGCTCGAGGACAACGCCTTCCGGTATCTGAATCCGCAGGCCTACTCGATGCTCAAGACGTTCGTCGCCAAGCGCAAGGCGGAACGCGAGGAATACATCCGGGCGGTTATCGAGATTATTTCAAGGCGCCTCGCCGAATCGGATGTCACGGCTGAAGTCACCGGCCGTCCCAAGCATTTTTATTCGATACATACCAAGATGCGCGAGGAGGGACTCGCCTTCGACCAGATTTATGATCTGGTCGCGTTCCGCATAATCGTGGGCTCGGTGCGAGAATGTTACGAAGCGCTGGGGGTGGTGCACGCGAACTGGAAGCCGGTGCCGGGAAGGTTCAAGGACTACATCGCGCTGCCCAAGCCGAACATGTACCAGTCGCTCCACACCACCGTGATCGGACCGCACGGCCAGCGCATGGAAGTGCAGATTCGCAGCCGCGAGATGCATCGGGTGGCCGAGGAGGGAATCGCCGCGCACTGGACCTACAAGGAAGGCAGCGTGGCCGAGCGCGATACCGAGCGCTTCGCATGGCTGCGCCGTCTGGTCGAGTGGCAGCAGAACCTCAAGGACCCGAACGAATTTCTCTCCACCGTGCGCGACGACCTTTTCCCCGAAGAGGTCTTCGTCTTCACGCCCAAGGGCGACGTGCTCGATTTTCCCAAGGGCGCCAGCGTTATCGATTTCGCCTACCGGATTCATTCGGAGGTGGGAAACCATCTGGCCGGGGCGCGCGTGAACGGGCGGATGGTGCCGCTCAGATACAAGCTTCAATCGGGCGATACGGTCGAGGTCATGACCAACGACCGCCAGAGCCCGGGTAAGGATTGGGCCAACTTCGCGGCGACGGCACGCGCCAAGAGCCGAATCCGCCAATGGTATCGACAGCAGCAGGCCGACCGTTCGCGCGATCTCGGCATATCACTGCTCGATCGCGAGCTCGAACCGCTCAAGCTGAGCGTTGCGCAGCTCAGGAATGAGAAACGCCTCGACGCGGTGTTGAAGGATTTCTCGCAGCGTGACGCCGATACGTTGCTTGCCGCAGTCGGCTACGGAATCATCACGCCCTCGCAGCTTTTCGCCAAGGTGCTCAAGCCCGAAGAACTCAAGCTGTTTCGGGTCGAGAAGCAACCCGCGCCACACGCGGAGCGCGCTCCCACGCGCGAGCAAACGAAGGCGGCTACCAGCAGTGCGGTCGTCGTTTCGGGCGTGGGCGACGTGCTGGTTCGGTTTGCGCGATGCTGCAATCCGCTGCCGGGCGAGGCGATTACAGGATTCATCACACGCGGTCGCGGCGTGACGGTTCATCTGGTGGGATGCTCGCATGCGCTGATGAGCGACCCGCAGCGACGCGTTCCGGTGGTATGGAAGGATGGCGAGCTGGCGCCACGGCCGATTCGTCTCGAGGTCATGTGCGTCGATCAGCCGGGGTTGCTTGCGGAGATGTCGAAAGCGATAGCCTCGGCAGGAGTCAACATCACCACCGCAGAGGTCAAGACCAGGGGCGACGACGGACGGGCACTGTCGGTGTTCGAACTCAGCGTCGGCAGCGCGCGTCAGTTGAACCATCTGATGAGTTCGATTGCCGCGATCGACGGCGTGATGCGGGTGTCGCGGCTCGGTATGCAAAACGGCCAGCAGCAGTATTGACCGATGCGGCCGCTCGGCTGGCGCATAGCAAAAAAGCCCTGCACAATCAGATAGCGATCGGACGTTGCGCCTCGTGGCGTGATCGCGAAGCCCGGCCGCGAAGCTCGGCGATGGCCGGGTAGTCGATGCTCGCCGCGCCGACCGCTATGGTTTTTACGTGCCGACACGTTTCGGCTCGTACCTCGACTTGCAGGGAAAATCCGCGATGAAGACAGCGATAGAAACCAGACAGGCTCCCGCCGCAATCGGCCCGTACTCGCAGGCAATACTGGGCGGACAATGGATGTTCTGCTCGGGGCAGATCGGTATCGACCCGCAGAGCGGAGCACTGGTTGCCGGCGGTGTGGAGGCTGAAACGCGCCGTGCGCTTGAGAACCTGCGCGAGGTCCTGAGCAAGGCCGGCCTTGGTTTCGAGGACATCGTGAAGACCACGGTTTTTATCATCGATCTGGGTGAGTTCGACGTCATCAATCGCGTCTATGGGGAACATTTCGCCTCGCCTTACCCGGCGCGTTCGACGGTTCAGGTAGCCGCGCTACCGCGCGGCGCACGAATCGAGATCGAAGCCATCGCGCTTCGCAAATCCTGATTGAACACGACCGTTACAAGGCGCGCGGAGACGGTGGGAGACCGCCGGCGCGATGACGTTCAGGGCGTGGTAAGGATTTCGCGCAATGACTCGTCGAGCAAACGCCCCTGCGGGTCGAGTTTGAGGGCGGAGCGGAGAAGTCGGCGCAAAGTGCGCTCGCGTATCGCCGGGGAAACCGCATTGGCGAGCAGGCGCGCCTTGTCGAGGTCGAGAATTACGACCTTGAACCGGTCTCCGGCATTCGTGACGAACAGATTGTGCAGGTTGAGGTCGGCGTGAACCAGACCGTGCTCGTACATCGCGTCGACAGCCTCGCGAGCCAGTCTGACCACGTGCTCACGCACGGCAGGGTCGTCGTCGGTGCCGAGGAACTCCCAAAGCGTCATGCCCGGCATCGCCAGCGTTATGAATGCGCTGCGGTACGCTCCCGGCCAAATCCATTCGACCAGCGCTCCCGCGCCTTGGGCGACCGGGATACCTCGTCTCGCGGCTTCGGACGTCAGCGCAAGTTCCTGTAGCGGGCGCGGACGCAGCCCGAAATAGAGGTCGGAAACCAGCAAGCGAACCATCCCGCCCCGGCGTGAAAGCCGTGCGAACAATTCCGGCGCGCCCTCTATCTTGACCCGGAAGCCGCTGCCTCGATTTCCCGAGCCGACCTCCGATCCGACGTTTTCACGAAGCGCGGCGAGTCGTTCGATTATGGCTTGCGCGTGGGACAGCAGGTCGCGACGCAGATAGATGGCCGTGCGATCAAGATCGATACGGTGGAATTCGGGGCCGAGGTTCAATCCGGGCCTGTCGTTTGGCAGCGTTACTCCGGGCACCTTGCGCATCGTCAACCGCTCGCGGCCTGATGCATCCGAACCGCTTGTCCGGCGGATTCTTCCCGTGCCCATCGCGCGACCGCGACCGTTGCCGCGTGAGCACGACGCCGGCGGACCCGTATCATCCGAGCGGCTTGGCCTCATCCACCAGCATCACCGGGATGTCGTCCTTTATCGGGTAGACCAGCTTGCACGCGGAGCATACCAGACCGTCCTTTTTTTCGTTGAGATGGACTTCCGCCTTGCACTTGGGACAGGCAAGGATATCGAGAAGTTCCTGACTTAGCGCCATGGGAAGAAAACCTCCGATCAGGCTTCAGCTGCGAGCCACTCGCCGGCAGCCTTGCCGAACACGATTTCGTCGAGACGGAGCGTGTCCTCGAAATTCATAGTCACTTCGAGCCGCAAAGCGTACAGAGAGTCGCGGGCGAACGGAAAACGCTCGAGTTTCACCAGGTCTTTTTCGGTGGTGACGATCACATCCGCTTCGCGTGCCGATTTCACGATCGCATGCCAGTCGGCCGAGGTATAGTGGTGATGGTCGGGATATTCGAGCACACCCACCAGGTCGGCCTCGACCTCACGCAGCATCGCGTAAAAGCCGGAAGGGTTAGCAAGCCCGCTCAGCGCGAGTACTCGTCGTCCGGCAAGTCCGACGGGGTATTCGACCCACCGCCCCATCTCGATTCGGACCATCGCGCGCGGCCTGAGCGAGGCGTGAAGAATCGGCACGCGCGAAAGCTTCTTCATCTGTGAGCGGGTGAGCCCCGAAGGAGCGTCGGCGGGGCCGCTTGAGACCAGCACCACCGCGTGAGCCCGCCTGATCGCGCCCAGTCGCTCGCGCATCGGACCCGCGGGCATCACCCATCCGTTGCCGAATCCGCGTTCCCGGTTGACGAGCACGATATCCACGTCGCGATACAGGCGCACATGTTGGAACCCGTCGTCGAGAATGACGATTTCCGGATCGGCGGTTTTCTTGAGCAGTTCGATCCCGTTGATGCGCCGTTTTGCAACCGCGATTGGCACTTCCAATGCCCGCGCCATCATCGCGGGTTCGTCACCGGCTTCGCCCGCCGTCAGCATTCGCCCGGCGCCGTCGCGGACTATCGCGGCCCGCGTTTTTCGTTTTCCGCCGAAGCCGCGACTGACGATCGCCACTCTCATCCCACGCTCTGCAATTCTCCTTGCGAGAAAAATCGTGAACGGGGTCTTGCCGTTGCCGCCCACGGTCAGGTTGCCGACGCTGACGACTTTGACGTTGGGACGTCGCCGCGCGATTCGCCACATCCCGTTGCGCACGGAAATCCCAAGTTCATAGAGAATTGCGAGCGGCGCGAGCGGCATCCAGCGCAGGAAACCGCCAAAGGTGAGGCGTTTTTGCCAGAGGTTTTCGATGGCTGGGCGCCTTGGTGCCGGCTCCGAACCGGGCATCTTCAATCCTGGTTTATCAACGCTTTCAGGCGTATGAGGGACGTGCTGACACCGCCGCTGCGGCGCTCTATACACTCGCGCGCGCGTTGTCCCGCCTCCACGCGCGAGTCGTCGTTCGCGAGCCAGCGCGAGGCCGCCGCGAACAGTTCCTCGGCATTGGTTACCACCCGAGCGCCTCCGGCAGCAAGCAAGGCCTCGACCGTGTCACGCTGGTTCTCGTAATACGGACCGATCGTTACCGGCACCCTTACCGCAGCGGGCTCGGCGGGGTTCTGGCCACCGCGCGAAGGTGTCAGGCTGCCACCAACGAACGCGACAGCTGCGCGCCGGTAAACCGCCCTAAGCTCGCCCATCGTATCGAGGATCAGCACGTCGGCGTTGCAGTTGCCGTCAAGAGTGCTCGCCTTGAGGTATTTGAATCCCGCGCGCGACACGGCCCCTTCGACTTCGGCAACGCGCGCGAGATCGCGCGGCGCCACGATTAGCGCAAGTGCGGGAAATTCTGCCTGAAGCTTCGCAAAGGCCTTGAGGACGACTTCTTCCTCGCCCGCGGAAGTCGAACCTGCGATGAAGATGGGGCGTTCGCCGCCGAAGTCCATCAATTCGCGGCGAATCGGCATCTCGGCCGCCGCGTCGGGATCGAACTTGGTATTGCCGCTCACCAGAAGACATTCCGAGGGCACACCGAGCGAGCGAAACTGCGACGCGTCCTCGACGGTCTGCGCCATTACCAGATCGGCGCACTTTAGGGCCGGCCCGAACAGGGTGCGAAGGCTGCGATAGCGCGACGCTGAACGCTTCGACATGCGGCCGTTGACGATCGCGATACGCGCGCCGACCCGTCGCGACTCCTGGAAGTAGTTGGGCCAGAGTTCGCTCTCGGTTATCACCACCAGCCGCGGGCGCACGCGGCGAAGAAACGCTCGCACGGCCGAAGGACAGTCGAAAGGTGACATTAGGCAGGCGCGCGCGGACGGAATTCTGCGCCGGGCAACGTCGCGGCCGGCGGGGGTCATCGCAGTGACCACGATTGCCGCTTTGGGGACCTCGCGCAACAGGCGTCTCGCGATGCTCTGCACCGCTTCGACCTCTCCCACGGATGAGACGTGAATCCAGATGCGATAATCGGACTCGTCGAGTCGCGGCGCCGCCAGCCCCAGTCGCTCGCGAACGGCCTGCCAATCCGGAACACGTGAGGCAAAAAGAGCGAAGGGGAGTGCCGGGTACCAGAGTATTCTGTAAATCAGCCTGAGCATTGCAGACGCAACCGTCTCAAAATCCAACCGGCTGCAACTAACCGGCCATCTGCTGTCCGTTTCCCTCTCCCGGAGCACTTATGAACTGAAGATCGTAGAGCTTTCGATATTCCTGGCCCCGCGCGAAAAGCTCGTCGTGAGTGCCCTGCTCGACGATTCGACCACGGGAGATTACGACGATACTGTCGGCCTCGCGCACGGTGGAAAGTCGATGCGCGATAACCAGCGTGGTCCTGTTTGCCATCAGGCGATCGAGCGCGTCCTGCACCGCGCGCTCCGCTTCGGAATCGAGCGAGGAAGTCGCTTCGTCGAGGATGAGTATCGGCGCATCCTTCAGTAGGGCTCGCGCAATCGCTATGCGTTGGCGTTCGCCACCCGAAAGCATCAAGCCTAATTCACCGATTACCGTGTCGTATCCCTTGGGCAATCGCGAAATGAAATCGTGCGCATTGGCGGCGCGGGCCGCCGCGACAATCTCTTCTTCGCTGCGGTCCATGCTGCCGTAGGCGATATTGGCGCGAACCGTGTCGTTGAACAAAAACGTCTGCTGCGTGACGATTCCGATCTCGTGGCGCAGCGAGGCAAGCTTGAGTTTGCGGATGTCGATGTCGTCGACCGTGATGCGGCCCTGCTCGACGTCATAGAAACGCGGGATAAGGTCAGCCAGAGTCGATTTGCCGCCGCCGCTCATTCCAACCAGCGCAACCATCCTGCCCGCAGGAATCTCGAGGTTGATATCCTGCAGCACCCAGTCAGTCTTATAACGAAAGCCGACGTTTTCGAAACGGATGCCGTGAGACCCGGGCACGAGCTCAACGGCTTCGGGATCCTCGGGCACTTCAGTCGGCGCGTCGATCATCTCGAACACGCGCTCGGCAGCGCCTAGCGACTGCTGGATTGTGTTATTGGTCCGCGCCAGACGCTTGAACGGCTCATAGACAAGAAACATCGCGGCGAAAAACGCGCCGAATTCCCCGGGCGATCGACCGCCGCTAAGGACCGACGCTATCCCCCACCAGATAACAGCGACGACCGCGAAGGCTCCCATCGCCTCGATCATCGGTCCGGTAACCGACTTGATAAGCGCGACCCGCATGTAGATGCGGAACAGGCGCTTCAGTTCGCGATGGAAGCGGCCGCGTTCGTAGTCTTCCATTCCGAAAGCTTTGACCACGCGGTTACCCTGGTAGGTCTCCTGCAGGATGACGGCAAGACCGCTCAGTTGCTTCTGCGCGTCCTTGGCCATCTTCCGCATCCGTTTGGAGAATTTTGTGACCGGAATCACCGCGCACGGGAAGACGATCATCGCGATGAGCGAGAGTCGCCAGTCGAGCCATATGGCGGCGCATAGCACGGCTATAAGCGAGCCGCCGTCGGAGATGAGCGAAAAGACGCCGCCGGTGATTCCATTGGTGGTTACCGTGACGTCGTTCAGCACCCGCGACATCATCACGCCCGTCGGCGTGCGATTGAAATACGAAAGTGACATGCGCTGCAGGTTGTCGTTCAAGTCGGAGCGCAGATCGACGACGATTTTCTGACCGATGTAGGCGCTCAGGTAGCTCTTGACCAGGTTTGACCCCGCGCGCAGCAGGAACAACCCCAGAATCACGAACGCCATCAGGCGAAGCTTGTCGACATTCTTGAGCTTGGTCAGGTCATTGATGAAGTCCTTGACCACGAACGGGATCGCTCCGTGCGTGGCGCTCAGCACGATCATCGCGATCGAGAGCATCAGCACGTACGGAAACAGGTAGGGTCGTATATATCTGGCGAGGCGCCAGTGGACCTCGGAACGTGGTTTCATGCGATCATTTCCAGTGCGGTTGCGGCAACCCGTGAAGCGGCTCCCGGCTCGCCAAGGCTATGGCGTAGCGCCTTGAGTCTGGAAACGGTGGATGAATGAATCGATTCGCTGAGCAAAGGCTCCGCCGCGCGCACCAGATTTTGCGCCGTCAGTTCCCTCTGAACCAGTTCGGGTACGATGCGCTCTCCGGCAAGAATATTCGGCATCCCTATCGAATCAACCCCTCTCACCAGCATCCGCCCGAACATGTAAGTAAGCGACGACACCTTGTAGACGATCACCATCGGGCACCCGAGCAGCGCCGTCTCAAGCGTCGCCGTTCCCGATGCCACCAGGGCAACCTCGCTCGCCGCAATCATACTATACGTATCGCCCTGGATAATACTTATGCCGGTCAGGTCGATACCGCTCTCGCGAGCCAGCTCATCGCGGCTGAGAGTCGGCGCAAGTGCGATAACCGGCGTCAGCCCGTGGTCGCGCGCAAGAATCTTCGCGGCCTCGACCATCGGCCTCAGAATGT
>JBJKQX010000034.1:0-5076 GCA_046704965.1 Binataceae bacterium (SeqCode) | reverse complement strand
GGCGGTAGGGGGGTCGTTGTCGACACACGGCGCGTTGAATGGGAGCCGGGGCCGATGCCGGGCATCTTCGTGAAACCGCTTTACTCCGACCCGCGACATCCCGAGTCTATCGCGCTGATGAAGTTCGAGGCAGGCGCATCGCTCGGCCGTCACGAGCATCCGCTGGGCGAGGAAATACTGGTTCTTGACGGCACGCTAGAGGACGAATTCGGCGTCTATCCACCTCGCACATGGATTCGCAATCCGCGCTCGAGCGCGCATCAACCGTTCTCGCGCGAGGGCTGCATAATCTATATACGTACGGGCGGGCTTTGAGAGCACGAATCGACCCGGGGCGCCTTCGCTTCGGGTATCAAGCATCGATGGCGCCCCGAACGAATGGTACGCGTTTATCTCGCGAGAACGTTGATATCGAGGACTATGAGCATGGTCGGTAGGCCGATGGCCGGGCGGTTCATGGCCAGAACTATCCTTGTCGCGGTCCTGCTGATGACGCTCGCCGCGCCTGTCGTGGCGAGCGCGGCCCGCGGTGAGCAGGCTCACCGCGCCGGCGCCGAAAAGTCCGCGAGCACGGTCTTCGAAGAAGCTCACAACCGGGCCTCACTGCTCCGTCGCCAACATTTCATGTTTAGTTGGCAGACGGTGACCCAGATTCGCCGGGATTTGGCGACTCTGCCAAGCCGTGCTCCCGAGATCGTCAAGGCGATAAAGGCTCAGAGCAGGACCCTTGGCGCGACGGGATCGGTTCTGGTTCTGTTCCTGATAGTTGCGATCGGCTACGGCCTGTTCGGCCGCAAACGCTTCGACGCATGGGCCGAGAAGGAATTGGCTCCACTCGGCGAACGTCTTCCGAAAGAGGCAAGGCCGTGGCTCTCGGCTGCCGTGCACGTATCTGCGGCGGTACTGATTCCGCTCGTGCTGTGGGTGCTGTACCAGTGCGTGGCGGAACTGACTGAGTATTCGCGACCGTGGTTCCTGATTCTTGGCACTTTCCTGGTCGCGTGGACGATTTACGCCTTCGCGGTGCGCGCAGCCTACGAACTTCTGGTTCGTCCGTTGCTCAGGATTCCGCCCGAGCATGGACGCTATCTGTTCCGGGTCGGGCGATGGGTGCTCGTCTACGGTATCGGTATTTCGGTCATTCTCGACGCGGCGCTGCGGCTTGGCGTGCCGCGCGACATCATCACGCTCGGCCAATGGCTTCTCCAGTTCACGTTGATAGTGCTGCTCGCGATGGTGTTTGCACGACGTCGTGCAGTGATGTCGCTGTTCCCCGACCTGCCCAACCATCTCTACCAACGATTTGTCCGCGCGCTCGATCGCTTCTACCCGGTCGTTTTCTTAGTCACGCTGGTCACCGCGCTCATCGAATGGGCGGGGTTTCAGACGCTGGCCGATTTCATCTGGATTCGGACCTGGGCTGTGATCGGCATCATTGTCGGTGCCGCGATACTGCATAACCTGCTTCGCCGCGGATTGCACCAGGTGATTATCGGCTCAGGCCCGGAGCTCGAGAGTGCGCGCAACTTCTATCGTTCGGCCGGTCGGCTGCTCGATTACCTTGGATTTGTCGCCGTCTTTGTGATCGTGCTCCATATAACGGGGCCGTGGCATCCGCTGCTGCATTTTCTCAATTTCCCTCTCGTCAAACTCGGGACGCAGATGCTCTCGTTCCGGGTTATCCTGGAATCCGGGGTGATCGTTGCCGCCTTCATGTTCGCGGCGACCCTGATGCGCGATTATCTCGAGTTTCAGGTCTATCCCCATCTGCACGTTGACCCCGGCGTCGCACACGCCATCAACACCTTTCTGGTCTATGCGCTGACCGCGATCGGCGCGATCGCGGCCATGGAGGCGGTCGGCCTTGGCTTCGGAACCTTGACGCTCTTCGCGGGCGCCTTGGGAATCGGTCTCGGTTTCGGACTGCAATCGATCGCCAACAACCTGGCGAGCGGACTCACGCTGATTTTCAGCCGTGCGTTGCGAAAGGGCGATTGGGTGACGGTCGGCGACACCATCGGGGTCATCCAGGAGGTCGGAATCCGTGCCACCCGGATGCGCACGCGCGACGACGTCGAGTACATGGTTCCCAACTCCGAGTTCGTAAGCGGCAAGATCGTCAACTGGACGCGCTCCAGCCCGATGACGCGCCTTCACGTGCCGCTCGGCGTTTCCTACGGTGCCGATCCCGGACGCGTACGCGAGATTCTCGAAAGCGTCGCCGCGCGCACGCCGAATGTCGAGCAATCGCCACCGCCCGAGGTATGGTTCGTCAGCTTCGGCGACAGCAGCCTCAATTTCGAGCTGTTGATATGGATGAACCTGCGGGTGGTTCAGCGCCAGCGGGTCGCGAGCGATCTGTATTTCGCGTTGTTCGAAGCCTTCAAGGAAGCCGGAATAGAAATTCCATTCCCGCAGCGCGATCTTCACATTCGCTCGGTCACTCCGATACAGGCTCCAGGCCTCGACGATCGCAAGCGCGACGACGAACCGGACCCGCCTTAGCCGCGCATCCTTGCATTGCCGCCGCACGCCCGCGGGCGGCTCGATTGTCGCGTCGGACTGCACGATACCGGGTGCGGCAGGTTTGCACGCGCGCTGAGTTACTGATGAGTTTAGGGGGTTCCGGTACGGGCTCGATCGTTCGACGCGCCGCTCAAGCACCGACACTCGCCGCCGCCGCGAATTTGTGCCTGCCGGCGTTAGGCGCGCCGCCCGCTTCGCGTGATGACCGGAAGCAGACTCCAATGACGGGAAGTTGATGCACATCATGCTTGCGATAATCGCCCAATGGCAAACTTTCGCCGTGTCGCTCGGGATTTTTCTGGGGGCCGTCGCGGTCGGTCTGCTGGCAAATACGGTACTGTTCGCGTTCGTTCGCAGAGGCGCGCGGCGCGGGATGCAGCTCTACGCCTCAATCGAGAAGCACTGCTACGCCCCAATGCGTCTGCTGTTCCCGGTTGTCGCGGCCGACATCGTGGTGCCGCTGTTCAGACTGCCCAGCGCCGAAGCCTCCGCGCTCGAGCATACGCTAGCGCTTGCTCTGGTCGGCGGCACCGGATGGCTCCTGATGCGCATTATCGACGTCGCCTCCGACGATATTCTGGTGCGCTATCACGTGGGCGAGAAGGACGATCTGACCGCGCGCAAGATATTCACGCAGGTCAACATGTTCCGTCGCGCGATCAATATCGTGGTCGGCGTGCTCACCTTCTCGGTGATGATCATGACCTTCAGTTGGGCGCGCGAGTTCGGAACCAGTTTGCTTGCCTCCGCAGGAATAGCAGGGCTGGTTGTTGGTATGGCGGCGCGCCCCACGCTCGCTAACCTGATAGCGGGAATCCAGATTGCGCTGACCGAGCCGATCCGTATCGAGGACGTGGTAATCGTCCAGGGCGAGTGGGGTTGGATAGAGGAGATAAACACGACTTACGTCGTCGTGCGAATATGGGATTTGCGCCGGCTCGTAATGCCCATCTCCTACTTGATCGAACAACCCTTTCAGAACTGGACGCGAACCACTGCCGACCTGCTCGGATACGTATACATCTATGTCGATTACACTGCGCCGCTCGACGCGATCCGCGATGAACTGGAGCGCGTACTGAAAGCCTCGCCCAACTGGGACGGCAAAGTCTGGAACATGATGGTTACCGATTCAACCGAACGTGCGCTTCAGATTCGCGCCCTGATGAGCGCGTCCAACTCGGGACTACGATGGAACCTGATGTGCGAGGTTCGGGAGAAGCTAATCGACTTCGTTCAGAAGAACTATCCGAGCAGTCTCCCCAAGACCCGCGGCGAACTCGATCACCTTCGCGCCGAAGTGACCACGTCCGGTGCACGTCCCGACGGACCGCCCATAGGTCCGGGCGACGGCGCCTAGTCGCGCTCAATCCATAACGTGTGGAAGGTTTTTCCAGTCGTCCGGGTCGTGCGTCACCCATAGCCGCGCCAGTCCCAGGTCCTCGATCCGCTTGAGTCGCTTTATCGACTCCGCCGCTTCGTTCATATCGTAGTCGGTCGGCATCGGAGCGAGCGTCGTCAGCTGGCGCCGTATATGTACGGTGTCTCCGGTCAGAACCACGGGTGGCGAGTTTTTGAGCCGTACGAACAGTGAGCACTCGCCCGGCGTATGTCCGACGGTCCTGAGCATGTGCAGACTGCCGTCGCCGAACAGGTCCGTGTCTCCCGTCAACTCCTGCCAGTCGAAGCCGCGCGTGGGCAGAATATCGCCCAGGATGAAGGCAGGACGAAGCCGATGCTCGGGCCAGTAGGCGTGCGCAAGCTCGCCCTTCATGATGAAGAACTTTGCGTTGGGGAACAGCGCTAATCCGCCCGCGTGATCCAGATGGAGATGCGATATCACCACGAACTTGACGTCGGCGGGATTGTAGCCGTGCGCGCGCAATTGATTATCGACCGTCAGCTCGCGCGAGAAGCGCACGTGGAGAAACGAGGCCGCGCGGCCCCAATAAGCCTCCGGGTCCTCCGCCACCTTGGGATTGACGCCGGTATCGAACAGCACCAGTCCCCTCGGATGCTCGATCACGAACGTCGGCACGGGAAGATCGATCATCTTGTCGTGCCCGTGCAGCATCAGGTCCGATTCCTTCATCGAAAGCATCGCGCCCGGCAGAGCGACGAGCTTGTTCGCGGTTCCGTTTTCCATGTGCCGACCCTCCGCGCCGATAGTCGCGCCGCGTATCTTCTGTCGTCAAGCGGCGACGCGCTATGCTTTCCGCGCGATGGCGATGGCGATGGAGTCGAAGCGCGAAGATTATTTCGAACAGGGAATCGAACTGTTCAACGCGGGGCGCTTCTTCGAGTGCCACGAGGCATGGGAGGAAGTGTGGAAAAGAAGCAGCGGCGTCGAGAAACTCTTTTACCAGGGAATGATTCAGGCCGCCGTCGCTATCCTGCATGCCCAGCGCGGGAATCGCGCCGGTGCCGCGTCGGTCTATGCCAAGGCGCTGGCGAAACTGGATCCGATGCCCGCCGAATACATGGGATTGGCGCTTGGCGAGTTTCGCGAGTCGATGCGCGAGTTCTTTGCGAAGGCGCTTGATGCCAAGG
>JBJKQX010000033.1:0-2625 GCA_046704965.1 Binataceae bacterium (SeqCode) | reverse complement strand
CGTGGACCGCGACCACTTTGACGACGCGCACGACTCCGAGTTCCGCGTCAACCTCGACCTCCGCGAACTGGCATCCTGCCTGGTCCTTTCGATAGCCGCCGTAGTTCGGAACCCGTTCGCCCTCAGCCGAAATCGAATCACCCGGGATACGGCGGCATACGTCGTCGAAACCAACCGAGCGCGTCGGGTAAAAGCGCACCCGGATGGAGTCGCTGCTCGCCTCAAGGTCTTCGGGTTCGACCGAGAGCATCGGAGCGGCGATTCGGAAAAGTTTGTCTCTCAGATGGGCCGCGGCCTGACGAACGGCGGGTGTGTTGGACGGCGCGGTCATGCTTCCGCCCGACGGAATCGAGAACGGGTAGCGAGTGTCACCGATTTTGCAATCGACGCGTCGGAGCGGGACACTCAACTCCTCCGCAGCGACCATCGCAAGAATAGTCCGCGTCCCGGTTCCGATTTCCTGGGTGCCGACCTGAACCTCGACTCTGCCGTCGCGATGGGCGATTGCGCGCGCCTGCGGTCCCGGCCGCCCGAGCGCATGCCACGCGGCAGCCGCAACCCCGATACCGCGCTTCAGCGGACCCGGCGACTTTGGCGTGCGGCTCTTCTCGTCCCATCCGAACATCCGTGCACCCAGCTCGAACTCGAAATCGCGTACCGGGTTGTCATTGTTCAGGCGGCGGAACGCAAGCCGGTCCATCTTGAGACTTCGCGCCGTCTCGTCCATCGCAAGCTCGAGCGCAAAACATCCCTGCGGCCATCCCGGCGCCCTCATCGGCGACGCCGGCCCGGTGTTCATAAAGACGTTGGTCTCTTCGGTCCTGATATTGGGCGTCCGATAGAGCGACAGAAACGGTCGCGCGCTGCCGGACCCGCCGCCAATACCGCCGCTTCCATGTTGGACCAGTTCGATCGCGCTCAGATGCCCATCACGCCGGGCGCCGATTCGCACCTTCTGGATCGAGTCGGGGCGGTTGCCGGTCGCGAGATGCTCGCCTTCGCGCGTCGCCATCACCTTGACCGGGGCACGCGCCTCGCGAGCGAGACGCGCGGCAATAACCGTCTCGGCCTTGGCTCCGAACTTGGAGCCGAATCCTCCACCGAGATATTGCGTGATCACCCGCACTTTGTGATGCGGCAGGCCGAAGTGAAGTGCGAGGTCATCGCGCACCGGGAAAAGTCCCTGCGTCGAGCACCAGACCGTCAGACTGTCGCCATCCCAGCTCGCGACCGCGCCGTGAACCTCAAGCGATACGTGAGTTTGTACCGGGGTGGTGTAGACCGCCTCATGAGTTACCGCGGCCTCGGCAAAGCCACGTTTCACGTCGCCGCGTTCGGTTACCTTGGGACTTCCGAGGTTCGACCGGCCCTCGAATACCGGGGGCGCATCCGACGCCATCGCGGCTTTCAGATCGACCACGAACGGCATCTTCTCGTAATCGACCTTGATAAGACGAATCGCGTCGAGGGCGGTCTCGTAATTGACCGCCGCGACAGCAGCAACCTCCTGCCCGGCGAATCGCACGACCGGCTCACCCATCGTGGTAACGGCGCGAACGCCGGGAAGCCGCCGTGCGCGGGACAGATCGACGTTTCGAACTTTCGCGTGAGGCAACGGACTTCGAAGTATCGCCCCGTAGAGCATCCGCGGCGGTGCGATATCGTACGTGTAGCGTGCCGCGCCGGTCGCCTTGACCGCGCCGTCCACGCGCGGAGTCGGTAGCCCGACCACCTCGAAGTGCTCGCCCCATTGCCACGGCACCGGCTCGCCTTCCGGGATTACGACCGTAACCTCCTCCAGATGGCCCTTGAAACCGAGATTCAGTTTGACCCGCCGGGACATCACGATGAACCCTTCGCGCCGCCGCCGTGATTTCGGCGGGCAAGCGAAAGCGCCGCTTCGAACACGTGCGGATACGTGCCGCATCGGCAGATGTTGCCGGCCACGGACTGCTTTATTTCTTCAAGTTGAGCGTGAGGATTCGACCGCAGCACGGACGCGATCGACATCACCATCCCGGGCGTGCAAAACCCGCATTGAGCGCCATCGTGCCAAACGAAGGCCTCACCCAGCGGCGTCATCCTGGCGGGCGTGCCGAGGCCTTCGATAGTCGTGATTTCGTGCCCGCGCGCGTCGGCCGCGAGAATCATGCACGAAGTCACGGGGCGCCCATCCAGATGGACCGTGCAGGCTCCGCACGCGCCGCGATCGCATACCAGCTTGCTGCCGGTCAGATTCAGATGGTCGCGAAGGGCGCGCAGCAGGGTGACGCGTGGCTCGGCGGAGACGCGCCTCAGTTGGTCGTTGATTTTGAGATCGAAGGTTACGGCGTCGGGGCCGAGTCGTTCCGCGACCCCCGGTTCGGGATGGGGCGGGCTTTTGGCCGCGTCCGCATCGGATGCGCGAATCAAGCCGGAGGCAGCCGCGATAGCGCCGGCGCCCTTGATGAACGAGCGGCGACTTATCGGTCGGGAGTCGGACGGCCCTTGCTCGTCGTTTTTCATGCTGGCGATGCCTCGTGCCTTCGGGAAAGCACCTCAGGGCGTTGAATCGCGATAGCAACCGCTGGCACCGTAACAAAAGCCCCAAGCCCGGCGATTGCACGAACCCGACTATCTTAAGAG
>JBJKQX010000032.1:0-3061 GCA_046704965.1 Binataceae bacterium (SeqCode) | reverse complement strand
GCGGTCGGGCTCGCGCCCGTCGAACGGCACGATCACTTCGCCGTCGAACTCGCGCATGCGAATATCCTTCACATGCGCCGCGCCGTCGGCTGCGATGCCCGCCGCGACTTCGGATTTGAACGCCTCGGCGTATGCCTCACGATTGTCGAAACCCAACAGGACGGCTCGCACTGCCGGGGGCTTCTGCCCGCGATGCCCGAGGAGCCGTCCGGTGTAGTAGATCCGCAAGCCGGGCAGGCGCCGTCCCAGCGCGACGTGATGGCCCAGGTAGTTGCGTTCCTCGGCCGCGAGATCGTCACTCTTGTAGTTGAACGTAACGAAGCGGAAAAACATCGTGCCGTCCTCCCGGACGCGCCGCCGCGCCAGTGTCTATATAACGTAGCCGCCGTTCGGGCTCAGCACCTGTCCAACCATGTAGGACCCCTCGTCCGAGGCAAGGAACAGCGCCGCCGACGCGATTTCGCGCGGCTCGCCGAAGCGCCCCATCGGAGTCATCGCAATCACGAAGTCGCGCATCGGGCCCTGAATCGGGTCGGTCATCGGAGTTTCGATAAATCCCGGCGCTATACAGTTGACCAGGACTCCGTGAGTCACCACTTCGCGCGCGATCGATTTGGTGAACGAAATTATCCCGCCCTTCGCGGCGCAATAGTTCGACGCAAAGGCAAGCCCCGTCGTACCGGCTATCGAGCCCAGGTTGATGATGCGTCCCGACTTCTTCGGGACCATCACCTTGAGCGCCTCGCGGGTGCAGTAAAAAGTCGAATCAAGGTGAGTCGCGATCATCAGATGCCAGTCGTCATCGCTAAGTTCGGTGGTAGGCGTGGCCTCGCTTCCCTCGCGCGTGCGGCCGATTCCGGCATTGTTGACCAGAACGTCGATCGTTCCGTAGGCGGCGAGGAAATCCTCGAACATCTTTTTGACCGCTGCGCTGGTGGATACGTCGGCAACGAAAGCACGCACGTCATTTCCACCCGCGCGCTGAATCTCGGTCACCACGTTCTGCGCCGATTCGGGGCGGATGTCGTTGATTCCGACTATCGCGCCTTCGCGCGCGAACGTGAGCCCCATCTCGCGGCCCAGACCCGAGCCACCACCGGTTATCAGGACCTTCTTGTCCTTGAGTTTCATGCGCACCTCACGATTTCTTGCCTTCTTTAAGCTGCCGCTTCCAATCGAGTCGCCGCGCTTCGGCGCCGGCGGCCTCGGCTTCCTTTATCATTCCCTTCTTCTGGTAGAACATGCTCAGGTTGGTGAATGCGAGGATATCGTCGGGATCATTCTGAGTGTGACGCCGCGTCACTTCGATAGCCGAGTCCAGGTCGTCGATGGCCTGATAGCAGAGAGCAAGGCCATGAGCCGCGTCGCCGTATTTCGGATCGATTTCCAGCGCCTTCTTATACAGTTCGATCGCCTCGTCGAATTTGTCGTCGGCGAAGAGATCGACCGCCTGGTCGCAGAGTTCTTCCTTGTCGGACATCAAAAAACCTCCCGCCCGCGCGAAGCACATGATCGCCCGCGCCAGCGTCGTGTTTTGCGCTCGTCAGACCCTTTTATATACTAAGGCCGGTTTTATCCAGAATTGCACTTCGTCCGGCATTGTGCCGGAACATTTAACCCGATGTTATCCGAAGCGGAAATCTACGAAGTTCTCTCCGAATGCTACGATCCCGAGATTCCCGTCAATATCGTGGAACTCGGGCTGGTTTACGGCGTCGATATCAAGGATTCGACCGTCAACGTCACCATGACGCTCACCACGCAAGGATGTTCTCTCGGCGACGTCATACGCAACGAGATCGAAGAGAAGCTGCTCGGAATCCCCGACTGCAACCGGGCCAACGTTGACATCGTTTTCGAGCCGCCGTGGAACCCGCACATGATGACGGACGAGGCACGCAAGAAACTCGGCCTCGAAGACTGACTTCTCCGTTTACACCATCCCGCGACACGGCTCCGTGGCCTACGCGGCGATCACGGATCGATCAGAACGCCGGGATTCAGGATGGCGTTGGGGTCGAGCGCGCGCTTGGCTGCCTTGAACGCGCGCGCAAACCCTTCCGGGCGCTGGCGGTCGTACCATGGACGATGGTCGCGGCCGACCGCATGATGATGCGTGTTTGTTCCGCCGAGGTCTATCAGCAGGTCGGACACCGCCTTCTTTATCTCGTCCCATTGCTCCATTTCAGAGCCGCGCCTACCCGGCGCAAGTATCGTGTAATAGGGCGCCGGGCCGTCGGGATAGACGTGGGTGAAGCGGCACGTGACGGTGCCTTTGCCGCAGACGCGGCGTACCGCGTCGCGCGCGCACTCCATCACCTGGCGATGGAACTCGGGAAAGCGATCCCACGTAATTGACGTCTCAAACGTATCGCTCACCAGTCCCATCGCGACCAGCGTGTCGCGCACGTACGGAGCGCTAAGGAACGCCTGACGCCACGCGCCGGCGGCGCCCTGATGGGTCGCCTCGGTGTCGGTGCGTGTCTTCACTTCCTCTTTCGGAACTTTTCCCTTGTGATCGGCGCAGATTTCGAGAGCCCGTTTCATCCAGGTGTCGAGCGGATGGTCTGCTGACTCGAAGGCGAGCACCAACACGGCCGAGCTGCCGTCTCCGGCGCCGGCGTTAAGCGCCTCGCCTTCATCCAGCACGCGGCAGTTGGCCGGAAACAGCCCCGCCTGTGAGATAGCCCGTACCGCTTCCGCGGCGGCTATAAAATCCGAGAACGGCACCGACGCTCCGATACGATAGGTAGGGCGGTCCTGCAGGCGCATCCACGCCTCGGTGATAATTCCAAGCGTGCCCTCTGAGCCGATGAACATGCGGTCGGGACTCGGGCCCGCGCCGGAACCGGGCAGGCGTCGCGATTCGACGATTCCGGTGGGCGTGACGATACGAAGCGATTCCACGAAGTCGTCAATGTGCGTGTAGTTGGTCGCGAAATGACCGCCCGAACGCGTCGCGTTCCATCCACCAAGCGACGAGAACTCGAACGAGTGCGGAAAATGACGTAGGGTGAGTTTATGGGAACGCAACTGGACATCCAGCGCCGCACCAAGCACG
>JBJKQX010000031.1:0-2631 GCA_046704965.1 Binataceae bacterium (SeqCode) | reverse complement strand
GCCAGGAAAGAGCCGAGGTTCTGAAGGGAACGCTGGACCTAATGATTCTGAAGACGTTGGAGGCCATGGGGCCGATGCACGGCTTCGGCATCGCCCGGCGCATCGAGCAGGTCTCGGAGAACTTCCTGCATCTGAATCAGGGCACCGTCTACCCGGCGCTGATCCGACTGCAACAGAAAGGCTGGATCGCGTCGAAGGAAGGAGTTTCGGAAAACAACCGGCGTGCTCGGTTTTATACCTTGACCCGGACCGGCCGCGCGCAACTCAAGAGGGAAGCCGAGAACTGGGAGCGGATGACCGCCATTATGGGCCGTATGCTGGCGGGCAGTGGAGGAGCATGACATGGCCTGGCCGCGAATAGTGATTTCCAAGCTTCTTGGATTGTTCCGCAGAGAGAGATTCGAGCAGCAGTTGGACGACGAAGTGCGTGCCCACCTCGAAATGCTCACCGAAGAAAACCAGCGCAGAGGAATGGCTCCCGAACAGGCTCGCGACGCAGCAATGCGCGAGTTTGGCAACGTCAGCCTGATGAAAGAAGAATGTCGCGACACCTGGGGTGTGCGATTCATCAACGAGCTCGGCCAAGACGTCGGCTACGGTTTGCGCCAACTTCGCAGGAATCCAGGCTTTGCGGCGGCTGCGATTCTTACGTTGGCGCTGGGCCTAGGAGCGACCACCGCGATTTTTAGCGTCGTGAACGCAGCGCTCCTGCGTTCCTTGCCATACAAAGACGCGCAACGGCTGGTTATGATCTGGGAAACCGAGCCGAGTGCACCTGGCGGATCCTTTCCTGATACATGGCCCGATTACGCGGACTGGCTTGCGCAGAACACAGTCTTTCAGGACATGGCCGCCGGGACGACTGACACCGCCACACTGACCGGGCCATCTGAACCTATAAGGCTCTCCGGTTTTGCAGTCTCCCCGGGAACATTCGGGACGTTGGAAGTCGAGCCTTTTCTAGGGAGGAAGTTTGCGCCCGACGAATCTCAGCCGGGTCACAACCATGTTCTCATACTAAGTTATGGATTGTGGGAACGTGCGTTCGGCAGCGATCCAGGGATTGTCGGAAGGAACGTCACGTTGAACGGGCAAGCTTACGACGTCATCGGCATCATGCCGCGCGATTTTCGATTCCCGGAGATTTGGGGACAGAGAGCCGAATACTGGGTGCCGATTAACCCTGAGCAACCGCACTGGCACAAGATCCGCGGCGCCCATTGGATCTGGGTCATGGCTCGGATGAAGCGGGGCGTCACACTAGCGCAGGCGCGTGCCGACATGACAACCATTTCAGCACGTCTTACGCAGCAGTACCCCCGTTCTAACCACGGCGTACTCGCCAAGGTGCACGGTTTCCGCGATCAGTTGGTCGGTCATATTAGGCCGGCACTCCTTGCTCTGTTCTCGGCCGCGGGCTGTCTGTTGTTGATCGCTTGCGTGAATGTCGTGAGTTTGCTTTTGGCGCGCGCAATGACTCGAGAGCGGGAGATCGCCGTTCGCTTGGCCGTCGGATCGAGCCGCGCGCGGTTGATTCGGCAACTGGTCGTAGAGAGCGTTGTATTATTTCTTGCCGGTGGAGTGGCAGGCCTGGGGGTCGGCTCAGCGGTGCTGGGCGCACTGCTTCACGTCGTCCCTCCCGGGTACATCCCAAGCGTGACGCACGTCAGCCTCGACGATGCCGTAATAACGTTCACCTTTCTTGCCGCGTTCGTCGGTGGGATGTTCGGTGGCTTGGTTCCGGCCATTCAGTCGTTGCGCATGGACCCGCACGAAGGGCTTAAGGAGGGAGTCCACACAAGCTCTTCGCGCCGCCAGCGAGCGCGCGGGATACTGACCACTGCAGAGATCGCACTGGCATTCGTCATGGCTGTGGGTGCAGGGCTCGCGTTGAGAAGCCTCGCGCGGCTGCTTCGCGTAGACGCCGGGTTTGAGCCGGACCACGTTCTCACGCTAGCCCTCTCCCTGCCAGATTCGGCGTATCCAAAACAGGCGCAGGCTATCACATTCTATCAACAACTTCTAGCCCGGCTTCGCGCGGTTCCAGGAGTGGTGTCGGCTGCGGCGGGCAGCAAACTCCCGCTTGAGGGCAGCCCCAACGGTTCGGTTTATATTGAAGGCCAGCCGGTTTCTAAGACCGAATGGTCAAGCATATTGGTGGCACATTGCGTGGTTACGCCCGGCTATTTCCACACTTTGCGCATTCCTGTCCTTGAAGGCCGTGATTTCACGGATGCGGACACGCCAAAATCGCGTCCAGTCGCAGTCATTAATCGCGCGATGGCGACGCGCTATTGGGGGAATCAGAACCCGCTTGGACAGCGCTTTTCATTTAATATGCAGCACCCATTTTGGATCACTGTAGTTGGAGTCGTTGGCGACGTGCGGCAGTACGGGCTCGCGCAGGCGGCCATCCCCGGATACTACCTCACACAGAATCAGTTCACACGGGCTGATATGTCCGTCGTCATCCGCACCGTGGTTCCACCGCTCAGCCTCACCCCCAACGTGCGTGGCGTTGTGCGGGGTCTCGACAGAGATCTTCCAGTTTATCGCGTCCGCACTCTCTCTGAAAGCATACAGGAATCTTCCTCGCAACAACGCTTTCTCGCCATGCTTCTCTCGTTGTTT
>JBJKQX010000030.1:0-5100 GCA_046704965.1 Binataceae bacterium (SeqCode) | reverse complement strand
TTTGATAGCTACGATATTTCGCCGGTCCTGTTCGGCACCGGGCCTGATCCTCGCAAGAGCTGGTTCTACTTCACCGAGGATGAGCTGTCGCCCGGCGCAATTCGAGTCGGACACTTCAAGGCGGTCTTCAACCTACGCGGCGATGATGGTCAGGCGACCGGCGGACTGGCGGTCGACAGCAACCTGGGATGGAAGGGAGCGAGGAAATACGTTGCCACCGTACCTCAGATCTTTGATCTGTGGCAGGACCCGCAGGAGCGTTACGACATCTTCATGAACGACTGGACCGAGAAGACCTGGACGATGGTGATGTTCAACGAGGCGGCGAAGAAGCTGATGAAGACGTATGTCGAATACCCGCCCCGTAAGATCCAGAGCGAAACCTACACGGGTCCGATAACGCTTTCGCAGTACGAGCGCTTCAAGAACGTGCGGGAGGCTCTCAAGAAGCAAGGCTTCAATCTTCCACTGCCAAGCGGCAATTGATCTGATAGGCGCCGTGGAGTTGCGGAGCACGGGGGTGAAGCGTGACACCCCCGTCTTGCCCCATCGCGGCAGGCCTGAGTTCTGCGTGCGGGATGATGGTTCAGAAGCCTTGGAGGATTCGCGGATGAAGGTCCCCTTCAGGAGGCCGTTCTTTCTTGCGCTCGTCGTATTGCTCTGCGCAGTCACAACGCTTCACGCGCAGACTAGGCGCCCGGTTGATGCATCCGCGCTGCCCTCGTGGAATGACACGCCGGCCAAGAAAGCCATCATCGCGTTCGTCGAGAAGGTCACCACTCCCGGTTCACCTGATTTCGTTCCGCAGGCCGAGCGGATCGCGGTGTTCGACAATGACGGCACGCTTTGGCCGGAGAACCCGGTGCCGTTCCAACTCACTTACACTGTGGACAGGCTGACGGATATGGCCGCGCGGAACCCGGCGCTGCGGAAGGATCCGATGGTTCAGGCCGCGCTTGCGGGCGACATTGCAAAGCTTTTGCGAGGCCCGCACCACGAAGGCTTGATGCACGTCATTGCTCTCACCCATGCGGGCATGACCACGGACGAATTCAAGGCAAGCGTCGAGCACTGGCTCGCAACTGCACGCCATCCCCGTTGGCACAAGCCCTACGACCAACTGACCTACCAGCCGATGCAGGAAGTGTTGAGCTTCCTGCGCGCGAACGGCTTCAAGACCTTCATAGTCTCCTGCGGCGGAGCCGATTTCATGCGAGTCTGGAGCGAACGGGTTTACGGCATCCCACCTGAGCAGGTTGTGGGGTCAACCGCCCGCACGAAGTACGAGCTTCGGGCGAGCGGGCCAGTGCTGATCAAGACGACCGACTACCTGTTCGTCGATGACGGGTCAGGCAAACCCGTCGGCATCCACGAGTTCATTGGACGTCGTCCGATCGCCGCCTTCGGCAACAGCGACGGTGACATGGCGATGCTCGAATACACCACGATCGACAACCCCCGGCCAAGCCTTGGCGTGATCATCCACCACACTGACGCCACGCGCGAGTACGCCTACGACGCCAAGCCCAAGAGCAGCGGCAAGCTCGTGAAAGCGCTGAAGGAAGCGCTGCAGCGCGGCTGGATCGTTGTCGATATGAAGTCTGACTGGAACCGGGTTTTCGCTTTCAGTCCCATAGGCAATTCCGCACGCCATGCGCGAGCGCAAAACGCTCATGACGACGCGCAGTTTAACCACGCTGTTCACCCGGTCCGCCAAAGCGGGGTGGATGGCGGCGTTTCGGCACCTTGATTCCGTCGGTGCAGACCACCACGGCCTGGGGAACTTTCCTCAATAGGAAAGGGCGCTTGCGCTGGATAAAAGAGCTCTGATTTCGAAGGAATTTCTTTGGTCGGGGCGGCCGGATTTGAACCGGCGACCACACGCACCCCAAGCGTGTGCGCTACCAGGCTGCGCCACGCCCCGACCGGGGCTTAACCGGCCACGCGAAAGGTGGCCGGACTTTCGACAATACAATCAGCCGTAAGCGAAAACCACACCCCGTACGAAATATGCGGTCGCTCCCGGACGCCGTTTGCTACGCCCCGTAACACGGAACGGCGACTCCAGGCTTTGCGACGAACGCAACGCGCCAGCGCGCTGGCGCTCCCGGCTGATGTCTCGCCTTCGTTAGGACTTCTTTTTCGCCACGCGCGGGCGCCACTGCGAGTACGAGCGCAGATCGACCTGGAAAGTCCACGAACTCCGTGGCTGGTTTACCAGATGAACGATCTCGTCGCAGATACGCTCGGGCGACACGAACCATGACGGGTCGACGTCGGGCATCGCCTCACGAACCCGCGGGCTGTCGACCGCCCCGTCGACGTCGAGCGCCGCGGCATGAACGCCCAGATGGCCCAGTTCGTAAGCGACCGATTCAGCGATCGCCCGCTGCGCAACCTTTGAGGCGTTGTACGCCGAGTACTGCGACGGACCGCTGCGCGATTCCGACCCGAGGACGAAAATCACCGTTCCGGCGCCGCGTTCGGCCATCTTGCCCACCACGGCCTGGGTGCAGAAGAACGGACCGTAGCAGTTGACCTTGAACTGGAAGTCGAAATCATCCTCGCTGATGTCGGTGAAGCGCTTCTTCAGATACGCGCCGGCATTGTTTACCAGCACGGAGATGGGACCGAGTTCGCGCTCGACCGCCTCGACCGAGGCCAGTACCTGTTCACGCTTGGAGACGTCGGTCGGGGTTACGAGGGCCTTACCGCCCTGTTGGCGGATCAGCTCGGCGGTTTCATCGAGTTGGGATTTAGTGCGCGCGATAAGCCCGCAGGCATAGCCTTCGCGAGCAAACCGGAGCGCTATATCGCGACCGATTCCGCGCCCCGCGCCGGTTACCAGTGCAACTTTGCTGTCAGACATGGCGAGGAATCTTAGCCTTTGCGGGCCCGGCTGAAAACCTCACCGATGCATGATTGCGCCGGCACCCGATTTCCCTCCGCATCTCTAGTCGCCGCGCGCGAAGCAGCAGATCTTCCGCCGGCCATGTCGAGCGGTAGAAACGCCGCTCCAACGCATCGGCGCGAGGGCGCCCGCGCTTCTGGCTCTGCGCGGCCATCCGTGAAATCATTGCCGCTTCTTACATTGGCGCCGAAGCATTATGCTTCGGGTAGGTACGCTTTGAGAGTTTAGAAATCGGTCAATGCTGGTAACTATCGACGTTGGCAACAGTCATACCGTGATCGGAATATACGCCGGTGACCGGCTGGGTCATCATTGGCGCATATCGACTGACGCGGAACGCACCACCGATGAGCACGGCGCGATCCTGAGCACGTTGTTTCAGTCAGCCGGGCTGCAGATGCCGCTCGGGCTTGAAGGGGTCGCGGTCGCGTGCGTAGTGCCTCCGCTCAACAGCGTGATGGAGCAGGTGGCGGAGCGCTACTTCAAGTGTCAGCCGCTTATCGTCGGGCCGGGAATCAAGACCGGGATGCCGATACTGTACGAGAATCCCAAGGAGGTCGGCGCCGACCGGATAGTGAACGCGGTCGCGGCGTACGACCGCTACAAGAGCGCCTGTATCGTGGTCGACTTTGGAACCGCGACCACCTTCGATTACGTTACAAAGCGCGGCGAGTATGCGGGCGGCGCGATTGCTCCGGGCCTGGGCGTTTCGATGAACGCGCTCATAGAGCACGCGGCGAAACTCTACCGCGTCGAGCTGGTTCGTCCGCGCGAGGCCGTGGGACGGACCACGATGAGTTCGATACAGTCGGGACTGGTCTTTGGCTACACGGCGCTCGTCGATGGTCTGGTCAACCGGATCAACAAGGAGCGCGCTGAGCAGGCGCGTGTGATCGCGACCGGCGGACTGGCGGAACTTATCGCCCCTGAGTCCGAAACGATAGAAGAGGTCGATGAGTTCCTGACCCTTAAGGGCCTCAGGCTGATCTTCGAGCGCAACCGCCGCCGAGAGGCCGAGGGACGCTGAAAGAGACCGATGGAGATGTCGATGGAGAACAAGCCCGCGCGGATCGTTACCGATTCGATGGCCGGAATGGCACTGCCGGACTTCGCGCGTCATTCACCGCGGGTCGCAACCGTGTTGGGGCACAACCCGTCGGCTTTTACCGGACCGGGAACCAACACCTATCTTGTCGGTACCGGGCCACGCCCGATTTTGCTCGATACGGGGCAGGGTGTGCCCCTGTGGCTCGATCTTCTCTCGCAGGCGCTTCGCGAGTTCGCCAATGGCGAGGGTATCGACAAAATAGTGCTCACGCACGCACACGTCGATCACATTGGCGGCGTGAAACAGGTGGTTGCGCGATTCGGACGCGTCGAGGTCATGAAGAAGCCGTGGCCCGGTCATGATGAAGCTGCGGGCGTGCCGATAACGCCGATTGACGACGGAGCAGTTATCCGCACTGAGGGAGCGACGCTGCGCGCCGTTCACACTCCCGGGCATGCGCCGGACCATCTTTGCTATTATCTGGAGGAGGAAAAAGCGCTGTTCACGGGAGACGTCGTGCTCGGAGCCGGAACTACGGTTATTCCTGACGACACGGGCGACCTGGGCGAATACATGAACTCGCTCCATCGATTGCTCGAACTCGATGTCGAAACCATTTACCCGGCGCACGGTCCCGTAATTCGTAATCCGGAGGCGAAGATTCGCGAGTACATCGCGCATCGCGAGCTTCGCGAACGCCAGGTGCTCGACGCCCTGGCGCACAACCGCGGACTCGAGGTCATGGCTATCGTCAAGCAGATATACTTCGATGTTCCCGAATACCTGCATCCGGCCGCCGCAAGCTCGGTCCGCTCGCATCTGAAGAAACTCCGCAAGGAAGGGCGGGTGATCGAGGATGAGAGCCGTTGGAGTCTCGCATAGGCGGGCGCTCGCGGTCATCACATTCGCGAGCGTCGTAATGATGCTTGTCATGGCTTCGCCGGCGCCGGCCTGGTGCGCAGGCGCAACGCCGACACCGGCCACGTCCGTGCCTTCTTCGGACGCGACTTCGAGCGCAGCGTCCCCGACGCCCACCGCATCGCCCACACCTCACTCAGCGGCCGCCGACGACTGCGCGACGCCCTTGGCGGCGGCGTCCCCCGTCGCGGCGAAGACTCCCGAGGCTACGTCCAGTCCGGCG
>JBJKQX010000029.1:0-4999 GCA_046704965.1 Binataceae bacterium (SeqCode) | reverse complement strand
GTCTTATCGATACATTCGGCGCAGGCAGGATACGCAACACGCCCATCGCGGAAGCCGGCTTCGTGGGAGCCGCGGTCGGCGCGGCGATGGCGGGAACGCGGCCTATATGCGAAGTGGAATTCGCGAGCTTTTTCTATTGCGCATTCGATCAGGTGTGCAATCAGGCCGCCAAGCTCCGCTACATGTCGGGCGGACAGGCCAACATGCCGATTACCTTCCGATGCGTGAACGGTGCGGTCGGCGGCGCGGCAGCCCAACATTCCGAAACCGTTTACGCGCAGTTCCTGAGCGTGCCGGGACTGAAGCTGGTGGTGCCGTCGGGGCCGTCCGACATGAAGGGACTGCTCAAGAGCGCCATCCGCGACGATAATCCGGTGATCGTTTTCGAGCATGGTGGACTTGGGGGCTCGCGCGAAGAAGTCCCCGACGGCGAACACCTGGTGCCGCTCGGCAAAGCTGCCATAAAGCGCGAAGGCACTAGCGCGACCGTGGTCGCAATCGGAGCGATGGTGCCCAAGACGCTTGCCGCGGCGGAGAATCTTGCGAAGGACGGCATCTCGATCGAGGTTATCGATCTGCGCACGTTGATCCCGCTCGACGAGGAAGCCATCCTCAACTCGGTCGCCAAGACCAACCATCTCGTTATCGTGGACGAAGGCCATATGCGCGGCGGTGCCGCGTCCGATATTGCGGCGCTGGTCGCGGAACAGGCTTTCGATTCGCTCGACGCGCCGATCAAGCGAGTGGCAGCCCTTGACGTGCCGATACCGTTCAGCCCGCCGCTAGAAAAAGCGGTGGTGCCGGATCAGGCCCGTGTCGAGGCCGGCGTCCGCGAAGTGGTCGGGCACTGACAAACGCGGCTTGGCCGCCCGGCGCGGCGAAGCCGTCCACAAGATGGCGCGCGAGCGGCGAGAGGGGTGAGAGAGCCGCTCACACGCCATCTTCGCGGAAGCATCGGGCACGCCTGTCCGGCAGGTGAGCCTCGCTCCGCAACATGACACGCGTAACGCACGCACCTGACGAGTGAGTTTCGATGGCTGTTGAAGTGACGATGCCCAAGTTTGGGCTCACGATGCATGAAGGCACCGTCCAGCGGTTCTTCAAAGCGCTGGGTGAAGAGGTGCGCCAGGGTGAACCTCTTTACGAAGTGGAAACCGAGAAGGTCCTCTACGAGGTCGAGGCTCCCGCATCCGGGATTCTGGCCATCGCGATGGTCGAGGATGGCGCGACCGTGGATTGCGGCGCGATGGTCGCGATCATCGCCGAACCCGGCGAGGACCTGAGCCAGTTGAAGGCACGTTACGGCGACGGCGCCGCTCCTTCCGCAGGTCAGCCGAAGCCCGCTTCGCCTGCTCCATCAGCGCAGCCGGCCGCTCGCGAAGCCGCACCGGCGTCGAAGCCCGCAGGACGCCGTCCCGTGAGTCCGGTGGCTCGCAAGCTGGCCGCGGAAGCGGGCATCGACATCGACAAGGTGCAGGGCACCGGTCCGGGCGGACGCGTCACGCGCGAAGACGTCGAACGCGCCGTCCGCGAGGGCACCGCGGCGGGCGCACCCGCTGCGGCAACGACCGCAGCGACTCCTGCGGCGACGCAACCGTCAGCCGCCGCCGAGAGGCGCACGATTCCGTTTCGCGGGATGCGCAAGACGATTGCCGAGCGGATGCATCAGAGCCTTCGCGACTGCGCCCAGCTCACCATCACGACCGAGGCCGACGTAACCGCGGCAGCCGAGCTTCGCGAACGACTGAGCCGCGATTTCAACTTCACCTACACCGACATGCTGGTGCAGGCGGTCGCGCGCGCCCTGCTGCGCCATCCGCAGATGAACGCGCGGCTCGAGGGCGCGGAGATCGTGCTTGCGGGCGAGGTAAATGTCGGCATGGCGGTTGCGCTGGAGCAGGGGCTGATCGTGCCGGTCATCAGGAACGCCGCGCATCTGAGCCTTCGCGACATAGCCGCGTCAACTCGCGAGCTTGGCGAGAAGGCGCGGTCCGGCGGCCTCAAGCTCGAAGATGTCAGCGGCGGCACCTTCACGATCACCAACCTCGGAACCTACGGCGTCGACGCGTTCACGCCGATCCTGAACCTGGGCGAAACCGGAATCCTCGGCGTGGGCCGAATCGTTGAAAAACCCGCCGTGCATCGCGGCGAGATAACGCGACGCTCGATGATGACGCTGAGCCTGACGTTCGACCATCGGATCATCGACGGCGCACCCGCCGCCGCGTTCCTGCGTACTGTCGTCGAGATATTCAACTACGGAGAGCGATGAAGTCTGTCGCCGCAGGCGAGCGCTCGCGCCTTGCGGCGCTGGTGCTCGCTTTTGTTTTGGTTCCACTGCTGACAACGGCCAGGCCGGCTCATGCCAGGGACGAACATGCCGAGAGCCTGATGCCCGAGGCCGGGGTTGTCAAAGCGCCGCCGCCCAAAAAGATCGACTGGAAGAAGACCACTGACGAAGCGGCGCAATTCCTTTCGAAGTACATTCAAATCAACACTTCCGGCGCCCAGGCCAACGAGGCCAAGGCTGCCACGATGCTCAAGGAGAAATTCCTCTCTGACGGCATCCCGGCAACCACCTGGCAACCTGCCCCGGGCCGCGAAATCGTCGCCGCGAGGCTTCGCGGCATCGGACGAAAACGCAGAGCCATCATCCTCCTGAACTACATGGACCTGCCCCCGGCCAACCCAAAGCAGTGGAAGGTGCCACCGTTTTCGGGCGCGATAAAGGACGGCTACGTATGGGGTCGCGGCGCCGTGTACGGCAAGGGTCCGGGAGTTGTCGACCTGATGGCGATGCTGGCGATAAAGCGCTCCGGAATCCTGCTCGACCGCGACGTGTTGTTCGTCGCAACCGGCGACAGGCAGGGTCACGGCAAACAGGGCGCCGAGTGGTTTGCCGACAACGAGAAGGATATTTACTCGGACGCTGGCTATCTGCTCGGCGACGGCGGCGGAGTAATAGCCGGGTCGCACGGCGGCAAAGTCTACGCGGTTTCAGTGACTGAAAAGACCCCCCTGTGGCTACGGATTATCGCCACCGGCCCGGCCACTCCCGGTTTCTCTCCGGCCGGTGAAACCGCCGTGACCCATCTGGTCGGAGCGCTCGCGCGCCTCATTCAGTATCAGCCGGACATCCATGTGTTGAATCCGGTAGAGGACTATTTTCGGGCGATCGCAAAGATAAACAACGGACCCAAGGAGTGGCTGAATCTCGTCAACGCCCTGCGAGATCCCTCTTTCGCCCGGAAATTCGTCGCGGTGCCCTACCAAAACGCACTGGTGCGCGACACGATAGCGCCAACCGTGCTCATGGGAAGCTCGACGACCAATATGGTTTCAGCGACGGCCTACGCCGACATCGACTGCCGTCTTCTGCCGAGACACAACGTGAAAGCCTTCATCGACAAAATTCGCAAGGTAATCGCGGATAAATCGATCAAAATCAAGGTGCTGTTCACGGTTCCATCGACCTCCTCGCCGCAGAAATCGTTGCTGATGAACGCGATTGAAAAGCTCGCGGCGCAGGACAAGTCGCAGGCAATCCCGATGATGAGCGCGGGTTTCACCAACTGCCCGTACTTCCGGATGCATCGCGTCATCGCTTACGGATTTACCCCGCTCACCGTGTCATCTCCCGAGCAGTCTGGCGTTGCGGGCCCCAACGAGCGTATAGCGGTTAAAGACCTTGGTGACGCTGTCCGCCGGATGGTGAGGCTGCTCGAAATTTTTGGCGGACGCGGGAAGTAATCGATGCTCCGTGCCGGCGTAGGCTGTTCCAGCGCACGTAATCCGAGAACCGCGGCCGCAGAAGCAACTGCCGCCGCGATGTCGCAGGCTGGTCTGACGCGCGCAACCGGGGCCGTGTGCTTTGCCACCAGTGCTTACGGCGCAGCCTTTCCTATCATCCTGAGAACGGTCGCATCCGAGGCACACACCCGTGAAGTCGCCGGATGCTCCACTGTGGGCGTCATCGCGACCGAGCAGGAAATCGAAACCGGCCCTGCGCTTTCGGTCCTCGTCTTCGGCGGCGAAGAAATCGCTGCGCGGCGACTTTTCGTTCCTACGCTTCGCGGACGGCCGCGCAAGGCCGCCGAGGAAGTCGTGGCCGCCGTCAAACCGTCTCTGGGGCGAAACAACCTGCTCTGTCTGTTCGCCGACACCTACAATATCGAGCCCGAGGCGTTCCTCGCCGTGCTGCGGGCGGAACTGCCAGGCGTCACGATTGTTGGAGGCGGCGCGAGCGAAGACGGAACCGTCGGTGAGACGTTCCAGTTCTGCGGCGATACGGTCAGCTCCGACGCCGTCTCCGGGATGCTGCTTGCGGGTGATTTCGACATCACCACCGGAGCCTCTCTCGCCTGCACCCCGGTAGGCCCGCTTCACGAGGTCACCGCGGTTCGCGACAACGTGCTGATATCGCTCGATGACCGTCCCGCCTACGAGTTGTTCGCCGAGGTTGCCGGGCCGCTGTCCGAAGACCTGCGCCGTGCCCTGTCTTTCGTATTCGTGGCGTTGCCGCTTGACCCGCAGGCGACGCATCTCGAGCGCGGGCGCTACCTGGTACGGAATATCGCGGGCGCAAGCGAAGACCACGGCGTCATAGCGGTTGCCCATACGCCGCAAATCGGCGACCGCATCGGGCTTGTGATACGCAACGCGGCGGGCGCCCGCGACGACCTCAAGCTCGCACTGGAAGCGATACGCTCGACCCCTGCCAAGCCGCCCGCCTTCGGGCTTTACTTCAACTGCGTGTCGCGGGGTTCGGCGCTCTACAACCTCGTGGGCCATGACGCCGCCTACATCCAGCGGTACCTGGGTCCACTTCCGGTCGCGGGTCTTTTCACCGGTTTCGAGATCGGACCGCTTGGTTCGTCGACCGGGATTTTGCAATATTCCGGCGTGCTGGCGCTGGTTTCCGGCAAGTGATCTGATGTGCGTCTGCGCCGTGAATTCCGCGGAGCCCAATCCGCCAGCCAGCCGGGACACGCCTTTGCGG
>JBJKQX010000028.1:0-3365 GCA_046704965.1 Binataceae bacterium (SeqCode) | reverse complement strand
ATTACGTGCTCTACATCCTTGAGGGCGCGAAACTCGAAGTCGAATCACCCGGGCATAAGTCCTTCGCGCTCGATTTTGGTTCACGGAGCACTTATTTCGTTCCGCCGGGCGCTGTCGAGAGCGCGCGCAATGTCGGCGACACTCGTTTTTACGAGGTGCTGGTCGAGATAAAACGCGCCGCAAGCCGCAAATCCAGCTACGCTGCCTCCGAAGCGCTGGCGGGACGCGAGCCGGAGCCGGGAACAGTCACTATTCTGGACAACGACCGGATGCGCGTAACCGAACTCACGCTTGCACCCGGCACCGCGAGCACGGAGCAGACCCTGGTGCACGATGCGGTGATGTATGTGGCCGAGGGCTCACGCCTGCGCACGGAAGGCGAGCCTCCCGACAAGCCGAGTGACGGGCGCGAGGGCGATTACCCGGCGGGCACGGTGCGATGGCTTGCACGCGGCACCCGGCAAAGCTTCGTCAACGTCGGGCCGGGGCGCTATCGTCACATGATGCTCGAAATCAAGTAGGAATTGCTTCCCGCCGCAAGCCTGAACCTCGCGACGGAAGCAGACTCGCATGTATCCGCGATGAGTCCCGACAGCAACGGTCCGTTCGGGTCTTTGAGATGTACCAAGACTAACAATCGTTAGTTTTCGCGCGACATCGAGTAGTCTTCTGAATCAGATGGTAGATTCCTCGGACGATCTCGGCTACTGGTTTGCTGGGGGCGGTGGAACTGCGGAACGTGAGAGTACGAATCTGTCGCGCGATGATGGGGTTCGTGGCGGTTGTGATCTTTGCGGCGGTCGTGACTCCCGTATGCGCGAAGTCGCTACCTGTCAAACCGGGAGATCTCATTACGCCCAAAAACGCCTGGCGGGTCAGGATGCTGGTCAGTCCCGGGGCCTACTACGCGGTACGGCACGGCATGGAAATCCGCGTGGTGCCGACGCAGCAAGTCAAATGGCCGGTTCCCTACAAAGACGCCACGGAGAAATATTCCAGCCGCGTCCGGCTTTCCTCCGATCATCGCAGCCTGGTCGGCTACGTCGCCGGTCTGCCTTTTCCACATATCGACATCAACGATCCTTACGCCGCGACCAAGATAATATGGAACTCCGCCCTGCGACCGATGGCGACCGACGATTTCGACGTACGCGATTTCAAGTGCGAGGCCGCGCCGTTCAGTCACGACCCGATGCAGAAACCGGTCGTGCTTTCGCTCTTCGGCCATCTGGCGACCTATAACGAAATCGGTCGCACCGAGGTTGAACCGCTTCCCACCGATCCCGACTTCAAGCGCTCCGGAATCTGGTGGCGCTCCGCGGCCTATCCGCTGTTGGCTCCGGGATTCGCGCGGGGCGAGGGCGTCCTGCGATATCGCTATTGGGATGCGAATCGCCCCGACGAACTGTGGCGTTATCTGCCCCGTCTCGGGCGGCTGGTGCGCGCCAAAGAGCCTGAGCTTTCCTCCGGGTTCGGGGCGTGGGGACCGGCCTATGCGGGCGGATTCGCAGGCAAGCCGCAGGATTACAATTATCGTCTGATCGGAGTGCGGAAGATGCTCGCCTGCGTTCACGCGGCTCATGCGGTCGCCCGTCCGTGTCCGGCCAACGGCAACGCCACAGTGTGTGCCGAGGACTGGGAGAGGCGCCGTCTTTACGTGATTCAGGTGACGCCGCGCCACGGCACGATGCCCCAGTCGGGGCGGTCGAGCATGATCGTCTATGTGGACTCGCAGGGATGGTTCACCCCTTACATGGACAGTTACGACATCAAGGGCGAGCTTTATCGCAGCCGGATTGTTTTCATGACCAGCCGCGATCGCGCGACCCCCGAGGCTCGGGTTGCCGTCTATCCGTTCAAGCGCGAATTCGTGGTGGCGACTTCGAGTATCAACATTCGCAACGGTATGGTGACGACCTGCTACATGCCCGCGCCCGACACGTCGAATCCGAATTCCCGCTACATAAACATGGGAGCGGTCAACAAGGATTTCTTCACCCCTGAGGCGATGAAGCGCGCAGGCATTGAGGCTGCGGCGCCTCGCCCGCGAGCCGACCCCGCGCATCGCCCGGCGACTCGCTGAACCGCATCTTCGCACCGATTCACCTTTCGGCTCCGCTGAGTCATTGTTTCCGCCGGACTCAAGCAGGGGCCGCGAACGATTCCGTCACGATCCCGGTTTCGAGGATTCAGGGGGGGTGGTTTCGAAGCTCCCGACCCGGGTCGCGCCCGCAGACGGAACGGCGGAAGGACGCTTGAGAGCAAAGGCGCGCGATGATAACTTGATCGGCGCTCCTTGCTCCAGCGTGGGGCTTAAATCCGGAAGGAGGACAGCGCGTGAGGCGCTACGAGACCATCTTTATTCTACGCCCGGACCTGGGCGAAGCTCAGATTCAGGAAGCAATCAAGCGTTTCGAAGGCATCGTCGCCAACGGCGGTGAGCTGATCGAAACCGACGAGTGGGGTTTCAGAGACCTCGCTTACAATATCAAGGGTGAGCGGCGCGGCTATTATGTTCGGCTCGATTACGCCGCCCAGACCGAGGTCATGAACGAGGTCGAACGCAACCTCAAGCTTCATGACGCGGCCCTGCGTTACCTCTCGGTCCTGGTCGAACAGGAAGCCGATATAGCCAAGGCTCGTGAGGAAGTTGAAGCCCGCAAGCGGCGCGTAGCCGAGGCCAGGGCTGCAGCGGAAGCACGCGCCCAGCAGCGCGCTGAAGCGGCAGCCGAAGCCGAGAAGCAGCGCGCCGAAGCCGCAGCCGAAGCCGAGAGGCAGCGTGCCGAGGCCGAACAACGCGCCCAAGCGGAGCCGACGGAATCCTCGCACGAGGGCGAAGCGCCTTCGCAGCAGACCGAAGCTCAGCCGGTCGCCAGCGAATCACAGCAGGTGGAAGCGGCTCCCGCTGAACCCGCGCAATCGCAGCAGTCGTCGGAAGACGCTCAGGCGCCGTCCGAGCCCGAGAGTGCCGGGAAACAGGATTGAACTCTGGGGGCGATTGTTGGGCGAACCCGAAGTTCGGGTATCGCCCCGCGGTACCACTATCCTGCGTATCACCGTGGATTGCACGTCGAGCGTCGGTGAGGCGCTCGCGCTGGGGGTGGTCATGACCGGTGAAGACGCTCGACGGATTGGCGCTCGACTGAAATCGGGCGATGAAATCAGAGTCGAGGGAACTCTACATTCGGTCAAGCGGCGGCTCCGGTCCGGCATGACGCAAACTGTGCTCGAAGTGGTCGCAAGCGCAATAGAAAGCCCGAAACAGGTTTGAGACGCCCGCCGTACAGGTCCGGATACGGGTCGGGCCAGAACGGTTTGCGGGTGTTATAATTAGGACACCGACGATGGCAGAAGAAGAAAAAACG
>JBJKQX010000027.1:0-4829 GCA_046704965.1 Binataceae bacterium (SeqCode) | reverse complement strand
GTCGAATGGTCTACCAGAGTCAGCGCCGCATTGTCGGTGAGAACCGGCCCACGTATCGAACGGAGAGTGTCGAGCGAATTCGGGTGCCACGGGCTGCCCAGTTCACTGGCGGGCCACAGTCGGAGCTGCGACGGATGTCTCAGGACGTCGAGGTTGCCGTACGCGTTACCGACAAGCAGCACTGCCGCGACGACTGCGCCCAGCGAAAGTTGCGCGGGTTTGCGAAAGCGCGAAAGATTTTCCAGCAATCTATCGATTTGCGGTGCCGCGATAATCGCGAGCGCCGCGAGCATCGGCAGGAAATAGTACGCGTTGCTTCCCCATCGCATCGCACCCGTTAAGTTCTCGAACGCTGTGGTGCCGAGGAAAAACAGCGCTAGCCGGTTTGTCGAGCCATACCTATTTGTCGAGCCGTACGAGTCATAGACGATCGCGGCGATCGCCAGGATGACGATGCCGAAATCGAGGACGATGGTCTTCAGGAGAAAATGCGGCGCTGCCCACGGGTCGAAGTAGATCGCCGAGACGGCAGTGAAAGTGTTCAGCAGATAGTGAGGCCATACCCAGTTGAGGAGCAGAAGTATTGAGGCCACGGCGCAGAGCCAGGTTGAAGCCATCGCGATAGCGCGGCCGCGTCTGCCCTCGAACCACAGGAAAAGCGTAATTGCGCTGATAGCTGCCACGCTGGACTGCTTGGAAAAGAAGCCGATAACGCACAGAAGTACCGCGGCAAATCCGTAGCCCTTGCGGAAAACCCAAAGTGCAGCAAGTCCGAAGGCAAGAGCGGGCAGGTCGACACGGAAATCGAAGCCCCAGCGTTGAAGAAGCGGCGAGCACAGAAAGGCAAGCGCCGCGATAAGCGAAGCCGCGACGCTCGCGCCAAAGCCTCGCGCGAGCATGAAGATCATAAGGCATGCGACGAAGCTGGACAGAATCACCACCGATCGGCCCGCTGCCAATGCTGCGTCCACGCCATTCCCGAACAGGGGCATCGTCAGGGCGGTCAGCGAGAAGACTATCGGCGGGTAGACCGTTGGCGTCGAAAGCTCGTGGCGGAAGTCGTTATACGGCGAGACTCCCGCGTAAAGCGCATGGGCGCTGATAGCATTCTCGCCCGGCCCGTAATCTCCGGTCACCGGAGGGCCGACCCAGCATAGCCAACCCGCCAGGCGTATCAATGCAAAGGCGACAAGTATCAGCGTGATGATTACTGCTGCACGCTTGGTTCCCATCCGACCCCGGTCAACATGCCCGCCTCGCGGGCCTTCTGCTTTGGTTCGCCGTGCGCGCTCGGATTATAGGCGAGCGCACACGGCGATTGTCCGTCATCGGCTTGTAGGCGCCGAGGGCGCGCCATAGATCGACGCAATGAAATCCACCGGCGATTTCTCGATTCCAATCGGATAGATCGGGTACCGGAAACCGGTTTTAACCAGCGCCCTAAGCCCCTCGATGGTTTTTGGCAGGAAGCTTGGCGGCAGTGCGATCAGCATTTCGTCATCCTGGACGCCGCCAAAGCTTCGCTCCGCATAGCAGGGCACGGACATCGAGGGTTCTCCAGTAGCAAGCGCCTTGCCCCAGGAGTCGGCGCAAGCACTCTCACCCACTACTGTAAAAGAGTACTTCTTATACGCAGTATACTGCAGTCCGTTCATGAAAGTGATCATTTGGCCGGGCCTGCCATAGATCAGGCATATATCGGGGGTGCTAATATGGTTTGAGGTAACCGGCGAGACGACCAGCCCCTCATAATCTCCGTAGCTGGCGCAATCCATGGCTCGCTGGTGTGCCGCGGAATCTTCGATCGTTCCGTACCATATACCCTTCATGCGATCACCGGACAGCCATTTTTCGCTGCGCGGCGCAAGTCCGATGACTGCGCCGCACTGATGGCCGAGAAGGTTGTCCATCGTGACGCCAATCGTTTTCCCGAGCCAGCGGCCCTGTCCCACTATCTGATCGGTGGCAAATTTTTTGCTTGGATCCGGCCTCACCAGAGACGGAACCGCCTCCATCTCCGCGACGGTGCGAAACCGCTTCATTCCGAGCGGGTCGGTGCGCAGTCGCAGATAGTGGTTCAAATCCGCGGCCAGCTTACCGAAATCGTAATCAGTGTCGTCGCCCCAACAATTGGCAGTCGCCATTTGTACCCTCCAATGAAGTTGACTGGTTGACTGAATGATTCAGTCGCCCGATTAGCCTCTTCCGTATACATTGACCCCCGGGCTGGGTGCCAGCGGCGACACGATAGACGAACGCATAACTGGCGTGACGTCCGTCACGCGGGACGAGCACGACGACCGCTGTCCGCGACGTCACGGTAATGAGTACATCAATCGAATTTCGACAAGGCAACCGCGGTGCGGAAAGAGGGAAGGTCGAGCGAATCGACGAACGATTCGTAGCCTGTTCCTCGATTCAGCCGGTCGTTGTTAGGGAGGAGTTTCGTTCACGTCCGAGGAGGTAAAAATTCCGAAGATGGCGCTGCACGGTCTGTCGAAGCGACTATTATGCTAGTCTGCGTGGGCGAAGTTGGCGCGTGCCGGTTTGCATGCAACACGATCGCGCGGCGCCACGATAAGTCGGCGCTTCTCACGGGGCGCGACGATTAGTCTGAGTTGTTCGTGAGGCTCCTCGCTCGATACAGGAGTCCATGAACGAAGCGGCGAGGTCGCTTGAATCGGGTTGCTGGAACCGGAATGTCTACCAAAGGCTGATGACGATCGCGCGCGAGCCCGGGGTGATGTCGCAGGGTTCGGCCGCCGGAGATAAATGAAGCAGACTGATCGAACTACCGTCGAAGGCCGCCAGCGCCTGACCCTGTTTGCGTTTTGCGCCTTGATGGCGCTTGCCGCGACGTTGTTCGGATGTGCGCCCGCGGCAAAGAATGGGAAAACTGCGCCAGCGCCGCCGGTTGGTCAGGCGCCTTCCGCTGCTCCCAAGGCAGTGCTCGCTCATTCACCGTTCGCGATTGCGATCGGGCCCGACGGGAACGTCTGGTTCAGTGAATACCAGGCGCCGTACGTTGGCCGGATGACACCCGACGGCAGGGTGACGCGATTTCGAATTGTTCAGGGAGGCTTTGCGGAAAGAATCGCGGACGGTCCGGATGGCGCCCTATGGTTCACCGACCCGGCCGAGAATCTGATTGGGCGAATCACCGTCGATGGTCATGTGAGTCACGTCAAGCTGCCCAATCCCGGATGCGGTCCGGCGGGAATCACGGCGGGCATCGATGGCGATATCTATTTCACCGAGCATGCCGCCGAGAGAGTCGCGCGGCTTTCGATTCACGGGAAGCTGAACGAGTTTACGCTGCCCGTCGGAAGCGGACCCGGTGCGATAGCCGCCGCGGCGGACGGCAATGTTTATTTCACCGAGGACAAAGCGAATCGGATTGGAAGGCTCTCGCCGTCAGGCGTGATCACGCAATTCAAGATTCCCAGCCCGCACGCAATACCCGGTGGTATCGCGGTAGGTGCGAACGGTGATGCCTATTTCACCGAACTGGCGACCGCCCGAGTCGGAAGGCTCGCGCCCGACGGCCAAATCACCGAGTTCGCGCTCCCACACAAGTATCCTCCGCTCGCGATCGCTCTCGGATCGGACGGGAATCTGTGGGTGACGGCTCCGAGCGGCCACATGATTTATCGCGTCACACCGTCCGGCGGCGTCACGACCTTCGGCGGCAAGACCGACGATATCACGCCAACCTTCATCGCTGCCGACGCTGGCGGGAGCCTCTACTTCACCGATCCGAGCGGAATCATCGGCCGCATCACGACCTCCGGCCGGATAACCGAGCACGTGCACGCGCAGTAATATCGCGACGATATACCGTCCTGTTCGCCCGGAGCAGTTTTGCGCTATAAGCGGGTTGACTTGTGACTCGACGGTTACCCGCGGGTACATGCCTGGGGTGGATTGCCGGCGATTGGTTTCAGATGAGCAAAACCGCATGGGAGAAATTGGCTAATGGGTAAGCTTGACGGTAAGGTCGCCGCTGTCACGGGCGGCGGACGCGGTATCGGCCGCGGCGTATGCAAACTGCTGGCGGCGCAGGGCGCTGCGGTCGTGGTCAACGACCTCGGTGTGTCGGTAGCCGGTGAGCAGGAGACGACCTCTCCGGCCGACGACGTGGTTAAGGAGATCAAGGCTGCTGGCGGAACCGCTGCCTCCAATCATATGGACATCGCGACCGTCGAAGGCGGCGAAGGGCTCGTGAATCAGGCCATCAAGGAGTTCGGAAAGCTTGATATTCTGGTCAACGTGGCCGGCATCCTGCGCGATCGCATGATCTTCAACCTGTCCGAGAAAGAGTGGGACGACGTCATCCGGGTCCATCTGAAGGGTCACTACTGCACCATCCGTCCCGCCTCGGCCCATATGCGCGAGCGCAAGTACGGCAGGATAATCAATTTCTCGTCGAATTCGGCACTGGGCAGCCCCGGGCAGCCGAATTACGCAGCCGCCAAGGCGGGAATACTTGGCCTGACCTACAGCAGCGCGGTCGGCCTGCAGAAGTACAACATCACGGTCAACGCTATCATGCCTGGCGCGGCCACCCGGATGACCGACACGATTCCGGCGGGCAGGATGCCCGGATGGAGTGGGGTGACCAGCGAGACTTCCGAGGGAACGCCGCGCGATCCCGCCAACGTTGCGCCGATCGTGGCTTTCCTGGCCAGCGACGACGCGGCCCTTGTTACGGGTCAATGCTTTGGCGCTTCGGGCTACAGGATTTCCCGCTACACCCATCCGGTTCCCGACAAGACTATCTACTGCGACGGACCGTGGGACGTTGACAAACTCGCCGAGGTCTTCAATAC
>JBJKQX010000026.1:0-23095 GCA_046704965.1 Binataceae bacterium (SeqCode) | reverse complement strand
AGCAGGCGGCGCGTCCGTCTCGGGCGTGAACAAGTCCAGCGGGCGGATTGTTCAAGCGCTTCCTATTGTGTTGATACGCCTTCCCGCCTTTGGGTCGACAACAACAGGTTCGGTGCCAGTGCTCATGCGAGATCTCCTTCTCGGGCGGGGGCTTTCGCGCATCCGCCATCGTCAAGACACATCGCTCTGTTGCGACGACATTGGGAAGGCGTTTCGCCCAGCGTCCAGTGGGACCTAGGCAAATCGCGCCGGGATAGGATTTGGCGGATTCCCGCGATTAGCGCCGGAGATCGCGTTCTCCATGTCCCAGTGCGATCGACAATCGCGCGCGGACGCGCGGATTTTTCGCGATTCTCCGAAATGTGCGGAAATTGAGAGACTGGATGGTGGATGGCGCAGTCCGATGCGAGGTGCTCTCTGTCAACCTGTCAACCGGTTGACACTATACGGCGGTTGACAAAGCGGCGGTTGACGCCGACCTGGGCGTAGCTAAAACGCTGTTTGATATAATTCGAAATGGTCGATGAAGGCGGTGAGAGCTGGCTGCATCGATGATGCCACCGGACAACTTGATCCCACATAGTAAATTGCAGCGGATTGGTGCTGGAGCCGGATACTGTGGTGTTGCCGAACGGATCGTAACTGTACTGGGTCGTAATCGCACCCGACGAATCCGCAAGCGGGATCGTCGAGCCCAGCATGTCGGTTAGATAGCTCATCGTGCCATTTGGATCAGTGCGTGCGAAATATTCGTCGATGCCGAGACCCGTGAGCATCGTCGCGATCACGTTTGGTGGAACTACTGTAAAGCTCTTGAGGGTTGTACGTGTAGAAGATAGCGCCGTGGCTGTATCCATTTCCGTTGCGTGCCACGACTGTAGTCGGCGTGCCCGCCCACGTCGGATGGGCTCAGCGAAGGGTATGAAGGCTTACGAACAAGTACCTGTAGTACACGTACTTCAAAAGCGCGACGGCCAAGACCGCTAGCAAGAAAAGAAAAAACCATCTGCGGGACTTCCTAATCACCTCCACGTGTTCAGGCGCGACCTCCTCTCGCCATCGAGTACCGAAGGGCAAGCTCGACAACACCACCACCCTGAACGGATAGGCTCTGAGGGGGTCGGTCTTCGCCGACCTCCACAAGAACAGCAAAAACCCCAAAAAGAGCACGGGATTGCTAAGCAGAGCGACTTCGTCAATGAGCGCCACCCGCCACCCCCAAACATCGAGCCCCGGAATTAACCAGACTCTGCTCGACGCGTAGGCTTGCTCAATTAGGTTGCTGGCATTCATGGCGTTGGTAACGCAAACGCGAGCCGCGTTAAAGCTACGCAGCCGGCGAGTCTTCCTGCGTCAGCGAAGGAGTCCGCAACGTGCGCGCGAGCGTACTGCAGTACAAGCTTAGTAAATCGCCGCTCAAGCATCTCAATCTGCTGTTGGATCTCCGCTTGCTTTTCCCAACTCTTGCACCATTTCTGCTGACGTTCCAGCTTCCTTATTTTCCGCCTTATTTGATTTTGCTCTTGGCCGAGCTTGTTGAGCGCTGCCAAGTTAGAATAATGTTTGTAAATTATGTAACCCCCGCAAGCGGCTCCGACGACGAGCCCGGTCCAAAAACCTTTGCCCGTTTTGTCGCTAAGGTTCGCAGGATCATTACCCACGTACCCGTACAGATTTGGATCTCCACCGGCGAAGCCGAGCGGGTCTTGCGAAATGAACCTCCCCAATGTCGGGCTGTAGTAGCGGGCACGGTTGTAGTAGAGACCAGTGCCGTCGTTCTCGCGGCCGGTGAACTGAAACGGATTGGAGCTTGAGCCGGTGATCATAGTGTCAACGGAATCGGGGTAGCTCCAACCACACGCTGCCCGGCCTGATCGCCAACCGGCTCGGCCTGGAAGTCGAGTAGGTCATGAAGGCCGCCTGGGTTCGCACAGGACTGCGTCATCCGCCAGGAAGTCTCAGCTCGCTCAGTTTGTTCCACCAGTCTCTTGGGATGACTGAGTTAACATTTTCTTGAACTGCGTTTCGTAGTCGAGCACCATGCGCCGAAAACTCGAACGCGACGCAACTCGACCGTACCAGCGCGACAGGCCGTGGTACTTCTCTATCCGGAGCCCTATGAGTTCAAAGCGATGAACATTGATGCTCCATGCCAGATCAGCGAGAGAAAAAGCGTCGTCGGCCAACCACTCGTGAGTATCGAGGCGCGAGTTTAACTCCTCAAGTGCCTTGTGAACTGCCGCGCTCGCGTGCTCGACACGCTCATTCGAAAGCCCTGTGTCTGAGATCAATTCCCGCATGAAGTCGAGCAGTTCCGGATTCTTAGCCAGCGCTTCGAAGCGCGCGAAATCCGGCCGAACACTCACAGCGCGTGATGGGAACAGATACTGATGTGAAAGGGTCTTCAGTGAAATCTGCGTTTCGTCCCAAAGTTTGAGCCATCGATACATGAGCTCGAGGTCGTTCAGTTCGAGCGGCCTGAGCGGCGGCTGAGGAAACCTTTTGTCGATGTAGTCGATGATATCGCTTGACTCGACGACCACAACGCCGTCGTCAACCAGGGTCGGAACCACCGCCTTTGGATTGATCCCTACGTACTCGGGCGTCACGTGCTCATTGCGGGTGAGATCAACGTGATGACTTGTCCATTCGAGCCCCTTCTCATCGAGGCACATCCTGACCTTCTGCGAGCAGTTGGAAGTGGCGAAGTGGTACAGATGCAGCCCGTTGAGATTGCCTAGCTCGGGGTTGGGCGGAGTTATTATTCCCATTGTTCACCTCCGGTTCCGCAACGCAGATGGCCGGGGCACGACATCGGGTGCGGGTGGAAGCCTCTCGGCGAGGCCTTTAGTGCAACCGGCATTCGCTGCCTGCACCCTACTCAACATGGGCACGCGCCGCTTCCGTCCGCATCCTTCCTGGCCCGGTCTCGGGCAACAGGTAAAGGCATACGATGGCCATCACCTGAAAAACTAACGACCCAAGCATCACGACCTTCAGCTCGAATATCTGAGCTAATGTCCCGCCCAGAAAAGGGGAAACGAAGGCACCGAAGTAACCGCATGTGAAGGCCAAAGCCTGTGCGGATCCTATTTTTGCCGGTGTCATCCCAGGCAACTCCATGAGAAGCGTTGTCGCGGGCGCGAAAACTCCTGCCATCCCGATTCCCATCGCCACCAGAGAGATGCGCACAATAGCCATGTCGGACATCGTGATCGCGCCGATACACCCGAGGAAGGTGAGCATCGCCAATGGCCACAAGAAAGGTTTTCGAAGCCGTACCACTCCCGTGCCAAAGCCTCCACCCACGGCGGCGAAAATCCCGGTAAATGGCACTATCGCCGTAAGCGCTGAGGCTTCGCCTAGCGAAAGCCCCCGATAGAGCCTGAAGTACTCGGGCAAGAAGGCCATATACAACTGCACTACCCACAGTGCGCCGAGGAAGCCCAGTGCGAAGATTCTTACGTTGTGGTCTCGCAGCGCTTCCGGGAGCGTCGACCTCTCACGGGCTGCCGAAGGTTTGCCTCTTGTCTCGCCGGTCCCTCGCCTGGTTCCCAGAAGTGTCCATGCGAGCGCGACGACCGCAACCGCCGCCCCATAACCGGTGAAAACAGAGCGCCAGGACTCACCGGTGGCGCGAAAGATCGGAACAGTTATCTTGAAGACCAGTGCCAGCCCGGCGTAAAAGCAAAGCGCGTTTATCATGTTTACGTACGGCCATTCGGCCGACGGAAACCAATCCATCACCAACGTCGCCGGCGGCGCCACCATCAGGCCAAAGCCCACACCCTCCGCTACACGGCAAGCCAGCAACGTCGCGAAGCCCGGCGCATAACCCGACAGTATTTCACCGACGGCGAGGATCCAGAGTCCCGCAAGCATTGCCTGCAGTGGACCGATTCGCTCGGACAGGATTGCGCCGAACAACGAAAACAGCGCGATGCAGAGGGCAATCACCGATACTACGACGCCTGCCGCTCCCAGCGAAATGCGCAGGTCATGCATAATCGGGCCAAGCACAGGAGCGGGCGCGAGCCAGCTTACGTTCTGAGACAGAACCGCGAGGACGATCAACGTCTCGATTACCCAGCGATAATGCGACACTCGAGGCCAGCCGGATGACGAGACGTGATCACTGGAAGCTATTTTCATAAATGCCGTCTCAGCAATATGAGCATACGGTTTAGGTGGAGAAGGCCGAGGAAGTTTTCGATTCGGCGTTCATGGTGGACAACTAGTCGACGGAAGCTATGAAGCCGTCGAACCACCGCTCAACCTTGCAGCGCCGTCTATAACGACGCAGCGGGTTCGGGCGTCTCGCCATAGTCTCCCGTGTCCATACGTCCGGATGAGATAGATTCTAGAACCCCACGGCCGCTTTTCCCTTGAGCCCGAGCATCTGCCGCGCATCGTCCGGAGTCGCGATCTCAAACCCCAGTTCTTCCAAAATTCGTCGGATCTTTCGCACCAGGGCGGCATTCGACTCGGCAAGCTTGCCCTTTTCAAGATACAGGTTGTCCTCCAAGCCGACGCGCACATTGCCGCCCATGAGCGCCCCATAGGTAAGAAGCGGCATCTGATGGCGTCCAGCGCCGAGATTCGACCACAGGTAGTCGTTGCCAAAGAGGCGATCGGCCGTCTGACGCATGAAGGAGACGTTCTGGAAGTCAGGACCGATTCCACCCAGGATCCCGAAAATGGTTTGTATGAACAACGGAGGCTTGACGAAACCCTCATCGAGGATCTGGGCGAGGTTGTAGAGGTGTCCTACGTCATAACACTCGAACTCAAAACGGGTTCCGCACCCCTCGCCGAGTTCCGTGAGTATCCTCTTAATGTCACGGAAAGTATTTCGGAAGATGATATCCTCCGTGCCGGCAACATAGCCCTGTTCCCACTCGTATTTCCAGTTGTATCTATTAGCCAGCGGATGGATGGAGAAGTTCATCGAGCCCATGTTCAAGGATGCCATCTCCGGCTTGGCACGAAGCGGGGGAGCGAGTCGCTCGTCCACCGTCATCTTCGTGCTGCCCCCCGTAGTGATATTGACCACGGCATTGGTGGCTTCCTTGATCTTGGGGAGAAACTGCATGAAGTGAGCAGGATCGGCACTCGGTCGTCCGTCAACGGGGTCGCGCGCGTGCAGGTGCAGAATTGCGGCGCCGGCCTCGGCCGCTTCAATCGCCTGACTTGCGATGTCCGCCGGTTTGAAAGGCAGATGCGACGACATCGTCGGGGTGTGAATCGCCCCCGTCATAGCACAACTTATGATCACCTTGCGTGCCATTTTACTACCTCCGATATTCAGGCATGTTTGAGCACGGTACAGACCGAGGCGCAGATCGGAAGACGGCAATGTAAGTCCGTCTGGCCATGACAAATCCCTCACGGCGGCGTTCCTTTGGCCGTGGCCTCCTCCGCCCACCCGCCAGTGCCTACTCCGTGGTGTCTCTTCTGCCCACCAGCGCAACCAGCTGCCGCAGAAGTCGGCTCCGCAGTTGCACCGAACTCTCTTCGGACCAGCGATAAAAGCCACACCCCGATTTCATTCCCAGACTGCCCTTGGCCATCATTGCTGACAGGAGCGGACTCGGCTCTGTTGATCGGTCCAAATCCGCAAGGATCACTCGGTGGATGTCCCGAGTCAGCTCCAGCCCGACCATGTCCGCGTTCTCCAGCGGCCCCAGGAAAGGAAGCCGCAAGCCGAAGCTGTTCTTCACGGCAAGGTCCACCGTGGCCGCATCGCAGATGCCCGCCTGTACGATCGCGATGGCTTCGCGCCACAAAGCGTGCTGAAGACGGTTGGCAACAAACCCCGGCACATCGCGCTTAAGCCTGACCGGCATCTTGCCAACCGCGCTAAGTAACTCCATGCACGATGAAATGACTTCAGGACGTGTCTCGGGAGCCGGGGCTACCTCGACCAACGGGATCAAATAGGGGGGCGACCACCAATGCGTGGCTATCAGTCGTTCTCGGCTCGAAAGTTTCTCGCCTATGCGTGAAATCGGGATGACCGAGGTATTACTGGCCAGGATGCAATCCGGCGGCGCGACCGCTTCCAGTTGATGGAATACCTCCTGTTTCAGCTCCACCTTCTCCGGCGCGGCCTCGATGATGATTTGCGCACCGGCAACCGCGTCGCGTAGGCTCGACCTAAGCTTGAGCCGCGAGAAGTTGCAGGGCGGCTGACCGATAGCATCCAGATTTGACAGGATACGTTCGCGGACGCTGTTAAGTATCGCATCAACCGGATCGTAGATGGCGACCTCGTACCCAGGATTCGTCAGGAAGACCTGGGCGATACCATGTCCCATCAATCCCGCGCCGACAATAGCAATTCGAGAAATCTGCGCTGGAGTATTCATAGTTGAGTGTCCTGACGTGAATGGTCATCAACGCATCTGAGTTCAGCACCGCTCTTTATCCCGCGGTATATCCTCCATCTACGTACACGACGGCCCCGGTCATGAAGTCCGAGGCTTTAGATGAAAGGAAAATAAGCGTACCAATGAAATCTTCCGGCTCGCCCAGTCTGCCGATAGGAATTCGCGTCAGGATGTTTTTGTAGAATGACTGATCGTCGAACATCCACTGTGTGAGCGCCGTCCTGAAGACAGTCGGGGCAATTGCATTGACGTTGATTTTCTTGGAGCCCCATTCGCACGCGAGCGATTTCGTCATCAGGTCTATCGCGGCCTTTGACGGGCAGTATGCCGTGTAACGGCTCATGCCGAGCATTCCGCGCGTGGACGAAAGCAGCACGACCTTGCCGCCCATCCCGCGCTCGACCATCACCCGGCCCGTCTCTTTGCAGAAAAGCCACGTGCCCCTCACGTTTACGTCCATGACTTCCTGCCAGTCGGCGACCGGCTGCTCGGTGACGAGTCCCGGCTTGTTGATTCCCGCTGCAGTAACCAGGATGTCCAAACCGCCGAACTTGTCGACGGTATCCTTCACCACGCGCTCGACATCTTCGTGACTCACCGGGTTCCCCGCGGACCACGCGGCCACCCCGCCCTCCGCCTGAAGTTCGCCGACGAGCGCTTCCAGCTTCGGACCCGATCGCCCCGTCGCCATTACTTTCGCGCCAGCGGCGGCAAGCCCCTTCGCCGCAGCCGTCCCAAAGCCGCCTGTAGCACCCGTGATCAGTGCTACTTTTCCGCTGACATCGAACAGCGAATCAATGTCACGCTTGTTCATTGTGCGGTTCTCCGCTCAGTCCGGATAGTTAATGACTACGAGCATGCTGGCCGGGCGGTTGGTCTTGTTGACGATTTCCCGCCCTTCCTTTGGACCGATATAGATGGAGTCCCATGGACGAAGCACGATCTCCTCGGTCGGGGTTTTGATGGTGACCTCTCCATCCAGCACGAAGTAAATCTTCTCGACCGGCGACTCGTCATATTCGGCTCCTCCGCCGGGAAGAAAATGAGACAACCCCATCCAGAACCTCTGAGCGCCCGTTTCTTCCCTGCCGTGAAGTCTGAGCGCGGTCATCGCGAAATGCTTTGGTGCCTGGTACGGTCTCACATCGCCAAGTTCGACTTTCTTCATTGTTCCACCTCGCTCACCAATCGGTCCGCACTCTTATTGGTCGCCCTCATCCACGATGGCCACGAGTCTCACGATCGAGCCGTCGCCGTATACCCATCTGATCGGGAAACCGGCAATAGTGACTCTCATTCCGGTTACCTGATCGATGTCGCCGCCGACGTTCTCCCATCCCATGATGCCGTTGCCGAGGATCGCCCGATGGCACGGCTCCCACAGCGCGAAGTCCTCGAGCACGTGACGCCCTGTCTCTCTCCTGTATTCCTCGCACACGTCAGGCATCAGAGGACCGGGGCCGTGAGGCGCAATCGCCGTGGCGAGCGGATGGTCCAGAGCCTGCTGGTCAACGCCCACTGCCTTCACTCCCCGTTCGACGAACCATTCGCCGGCTTCCTTGTATAGTCCGGGAGAGTAAGCGAAATACTGGCGATTGTCCCCGTAATACTTGTGCCAACCACTATTGATGATGACGATGTCGCCCTTCTCGATCTTCGGCCGCGCCTTTTCGAGGTCTTCAGGAGTGATTATCTCCCACCGACCCTTCGGTATGCTCACTACGACACCGGTCCCGTAATACTTATCAAGTGGGATTTCGTGCGTATAAGGAGTGCCTTCGATTACGTGAGCCGGGGAGTCCGCGTGAGTGGTACAGTGCATCACGGTAGTTATCTTTTGGGTGAGCACGCCCGACTTTGCATGGTAGTGAACACGCTCTATTTTCACATCATCGAAATACGGCCAAAGCGGAGCGTTGTGCCCGAACGGGTGACTCAAATCATAAAGCTTTACTTTACCCATAGCTTCGCATCCTTGTTTGTGGGTTGTGCGCTTTTCACCCGCACCCTTCGGCCTGATTGCGTCCGAGAGAGTGCCGATGGAGCTTGCGCTGGTTCACATGATTCAGACTCCCTTGTAGCGGGGCTTGCGTTTCTCCAGAAAAGCCCGCGGCCCTTCTTTTGCGTCCTCGCTCGCGTTGAGTTGGACGAAAATGTCGTCCTCGATCCTGTAGCGCTCCGGCAGCGGCCTGCCAGCGCATTCCCGCACGCCTTCTATGGTCTTACGGATGCTAAGCGGGCCATTTTCAGCCACGATGCCCGCCAGTTCGAGTGCCTTGCGCATGACTTCACCCGCGGGCACCACGTAGTTTATGAGACCCCAGCTAAGGGCTTGACGCGCGTCGATCGAGCGTGCAGTCAGGAACATCTCCATCGCCTTGCAGTACGGGATCTGATCGGGAAGGCGGGCAAGAGCGCCGCGAGTAGGAGCAAGCGCCCACTTCGTCTCCTGCAATGCAAAGCTCGCTGTCTCCGAGGCAACCCGGATATGCGTCGCAGTCATCAGTTCCATCGCGCCCGCATAGCAATAGCCTGTTATCGCTGCGATCAGGGGTTTTGAAATGCTGTAGCTGCCCCTCAGCATCGCCATGTCGTTGATGCGGCGATCATCCAGGAACCTGCGGTCCCACTCGTCATCCGGAGGGCGGGCGCCGGTTAGCAAAGGAGTCAGACGGCCCAAATCGGCGCCCACTGAGAAAGCTTTGTCGCCGGCCCCCGTGAGAATGATCGCGCGTACCGCTGCATTTGCGTCCAGCTCTGTCCATGCGTCCGCAAGTCTGCATAAGACCTCGGGATTGATGGCATTGTGTATGGCTGGCCGATTGAGCGTGACGATTGCCACCGCACCGCGAATCTCTGTCAATATTGCGGACGCCATTTGTGTCTCCTCTGTCTTCGATTCGGCATTCATCCCGGGCACGGCAAAGCTATTTTCGGAAATGCGGGATTACGTATTTGGCGAACAGCTCCATCGAGCGCCGTGCCTTGCGCGGATCGAGCCCCGGCAGTTGCGTCCACATCACCATGTGGGTCACGCGCGTCTGCCGGCAATAGTCTTCGAGCATCGCAATGGCGTCATCCGGAGTACCCACAAGTGCGGGAACGAAAAATCCCATCCCGGTTTTGCGAAGCTCGTGCGCCGATGGGAGCGCAGGGAGATTCGATTGCTTCTGCAGCGTCGCGTCGGCTGCCTCAAGGAACAAATCGCGATGCCAGTTCAGCTCGTAGTGGAGGTGCTCCTCGATATCGTCCCATGCGCGGTCACGATTCTCCGCCATATAGAAAACGCGCAACTGGCTTATGTTGTAATCAGAGGGATTCCGGCCTGCCTGTTTCAATGCCGCATCGTACACACGCTGGCTTTCGATCGGCCCGGAGCCAGCCAAATGGTAGCCGGCGGTCGCGGCTTGCTGCAGGGATTTTTCTCCTACGGCCGCGACCCAGAGCGAAGGATGCGGCTGCTGGACCGGCTTCAGCGTCATCCTAATGTCAGGAAAGTCGAAGTACTTGCCCTTGTGCGAAAAGCATTCCTCCGTAAAGCAACGACGGATGATCTCGAGCGACTCGTACATCCGCCCCTTGCGCTGTTTACGGGGAACCCCGAAGGTGTTGAATTCCTTGACACTTATTCCGGGCCCCACTCCGAGGTCGAGGCGGCCGTTCGAGATTATATCGACGGTCGCAGCGTCTTCGGCCGTGCGTATCGGATTGTTGAGCGGAAGAATAGTAATGCAGGTGCCCAGACGAATCGTGCTCGTACGTGCAGCGATGGCCGCCAGGATCGTCATGACTGACGGCGACCATGCATCGTCGCTGAAATGATGCTCGGTGGTCCACAGGTGGTCGAAGCCCAGGTCCTCCGCCAGCACGGCCTCGTCGAGGTAATCGCGATAGATATCGCGAAGCGGGCGAGCCCATCGTGCCGGGTTGCGAAAGTCCATCAAAAGTCCGAAGTCGATCATTTCCACTCCTCCCGAGTTACACGAGTTGTTAAGCCTGACGGGCTTGGACCTGTTCCGCGTTGGCGCAAGTTATCGCGGACAATCAGCGAAAATGCGGCATCACGTATTTCGCGAACAGCTCTATCGAGTGACGCACTTTGGGCGATTCAAGCCCCGGCAAATGAGCTATCAGCACCATGTGAGTAACGCGCGTCTCCTTACGATAAGCTTCGATTATCTCAACAGCGTCGTCAGGTGTGCCGATTATGGCCGGCACAAAGAACCCGAGTTTCTGCATGTTGCGAAGTTCGTGCGCTGGCGGTAGCGGCGGGATATGCGAATCCTTCTGCAGGGTTGCGTCGGATGCCTCGATGAACAACTGACGGTGCCAGCCGAGTGCGTAATGAAGATGCTCTTCGATGTCGTCCCAGGCACGCTCCCGGCTGTCACTCAAATACATCTGGCGTAACTGGCCGACATGGTAATCTGCAGGATTACGCTGCGCCTGACGCAGCGCTTCGTCGTAGATACGCTGATGTTCGGCCGGTCCCGAGCCGGCCAGATGGTAACCGCCGGCCGCGGCTTCCCGCAGCGACTTTTCCGCCACCGCGGCCACCCATAACGGCGGGTGGGGCTTTTGCACCGGCTTGAGCGTCATTCGAACGTCAGGAAAGTCGTAGTACTTGCCCTTGTGGGAAAAGGAGTCCTCGGTAAAGCATCGGCGCAGGATTTCCAGGCGTTCATACATTCGCGCTTTGCGCTGCTTGCGCGGTACGCCGAAAGTGTTGAACTCGGCAACGCTGATCCCCGGTCCTACGCCGAAATCCAGTCTGCCACCGGAGATTATGTCGACCGTTGCCACGTCTTCCGCCACCCGTATTGGGTTGTTGAGCGGCAGGATGACGATAACCGTGCCGAGCCGAATCACCGTGGTGCGCGCCGCAATTGCCGCGAGAATGGGCAGGATGGATGGCGACCACGAATCGGCACTGAAATGATGCTCGGTCGTCCACACGTGGTCGAAGCCCAGGTCTTCCGCCAACAGGGCCTCATCGATGTAATCGCGGTAGAGATCTTTCAATGGGCGGGCCCATCTCGCTGGGTTTCGGAATTCCAGTGCGATCCCGAAGTCAATCATTAGCTAGCCCTCCCGATTACGCGACTTATTCGCCATCTGGCGCGCGGCCTGGCCGTGTCCTTGTCTCAGTACCGGACGTGCCGCCAATGGAGTCAGACCATGATCACCGGGGCGCCGTCGGCCCGCCGTCACTGTACGGGCGTTTGGCTTCGAAAATGCGGCATTACATACTTTGCAAACAACTCCATCGATCGGCGAACCTTGCACGCGTCCAGCCCAGGGAACTGCATTCCCAATACCATGTGAGTAACGCGCGTTTCATTGCGATAGTCGTCAATCATTCGGATCGCATCGTCAGGCGTTCCGATAATAGCCGGGACAAAAAAGCCAAGATTGGTCTTACGCAGTTCCGCCGGAGGCGGAAGCGGCGGGATGCCTGAGTCTCTTTGCAGCGTCGCATCGGCTGCTTCGATGAACAACTGACGGTGCCAGTTCAACGCGTAGTGAAGATGTTCCTGAACATCATCCCATGCGCGGTCCCCGCTTTCTGCCAGGTAAATCTGGCGCAGTTGGCTGATGTGATAATTGGCAGGATTGCGGTCGAATTCGCGCAATGCGTCGTCGTAGATACGTTGATGATGTCCGGGACCCGACCCCGCGAGATGATATCCCGCGGCTGCGGCTTGCCGCAGCGACTTTTCGCCCACGGCGGCCACCCAAAGCGGCGGGTGCGGTTTTTGCACGGGCTTGAGCGTCATCCGAACCTCAGGAAAGTCGTAATATTTGCCCTTGTGGGAAAAGCATTCCTCAGTAAAGCATCGGCGCATGATTTCGAGGCTTTCATACATCCGGGCTCTGCGCTGATTTCGCGGGATACCGAAGGTGCGGAACTCTTTTACGCTGATTCCAGGACCGACTCCGATGTCGAGACGACCGTTGGAAATAATGTCAACGGTCGCTAAGTCCTCGGCTACACGGATCGGGTTGTACAGCGGAAGGATCGCGATGCAGGTGCCGAGCCGAACCCGCCGAGTGCGCGCTGCGACAGCCGCGAGCACTGTAAGTGGAGTGGGCGTCCACTTATCCTCGCTGAAATGATGTTCGCTCGACCATATGTGGTCGTAACCGAGGTCTTCGGCGAGCGATGCTTGTTCGAGGACGTCACGGTAGAGGTCCGGAGAGCGGCGGTCCCATTTCGAGGGATTGCGGAAGTTAAGCATGACTCCGAAGTCGATCAAATGCTCACCTTGCGGTTCTTGCGCGAAGCTCTTCATTTAAGCACTCCCTCCTCTTCGAGCGCTCGCAGCTGCTCCTCCCCGTATCCCAAAAGTTCAGTCAGTACTGTTTTAGTGTCGGCCCCGAGAAGTGGGGCCGGGCTTTTGACCTTGCACGGGGTCCGGGACATCGTCCATGGAACTCCGGCGTGGACGCGCCGACCGACTTCGGCGTGATCGAGCGCCACCAGGTAACCGCGTTCGAGCAGGTGATGATTGGTTGCGATGTCCTTGTTGCTCATCGAGGGAAAAGCCGCCACTCCCGCCTGTTGCAACCTTTCGGCGCTCTCCCAACGGTCGAGTTCACTCGTCCAAGCAGTGATGATCTGATCCAGCGCCGCTTGGTTTTGCTTGCGCAGTTCCATGGTACGAAAGCGCGGATCGTCTGCCAGCAGCGGCATCTCGAGCACATCGCAAAGTGCCCGCCACTCGCGGTCACTGCCGACTGCGACGCTGACCCATTTGTCAGCGTCGCCCTTGCTTTTGTAGCAATTGTGCGGAGCCATTAACCGGTCGTGATTAGCGAGACGATCAGGCTCGCAGCCGTTCATCGCGAACTCAAGCAGCGCCTCAGGCATCACGGAGACCGCTCCCTCGAATTGGGACAGGTCGATGTATTGCCCCTCGCCGGTGGCTCTGCGATGAAAAAGGGCTGCCATGATTGCCGCTGCACCCAGAATGCCGGCATTCGGATCGGCGTAGGCGACTCCCGGATCGGTGGGAGGGCCACCCTCGTAACCGGTGCCAGCGGCCACTCCCGCCAGCGCCTCGGCCGGCGGACCGTAGCTCATATAGTTCCGGCACGGTCCCGTCTGGCCATAGCCGGAGATGGACAACATGATGATATCGGGCCGATATTCACGAAGTCGGTCGTAACCAAGCCCGAGACGCTCCAGCACCCCGGTGGCAAAATTCTCGACGACGATATCGCAGTGCCGCGCGAGCTCCAGCGCAAGTGACACTCCTGGGGAAGTAGTCAGATCAATCGTGATACTTCGCTTTCCCTGTGAATACTGATTAAAGTAGCCACACCGGTTGGGCCCACGGATGTCGTCCGCGTATGGCGGTACGTACCGGGTCGGACAAAGGCGCCGTCTTGATTCGACACGAATCACTTCGGCACCCATATGGGCAAACTGAAGCGTGCAGTAAGGCCCTGCCCATACCCACGTGAAGTCCAGTATCCGAAGACCCGCCAACGGTCCCGATACTGAGCCGCGATCGCGTTTAGCTCGCGCCGTCCGCGTTTCCCTTCGTGCAAGCTTCTTGTGCTCGTTCAGTAATGCGTTATGCTCGCCGAGTTTCGGCGCCACTCCGCGCGGCGCACATCGTCTACCCGAGACCTGAAACGCCGCGCCGGGCATCATTAGTGCTCCCACGCCCGGCTGCTCGAGAGGCACAAAAAACCCCCTCTCACGCAAATGCGCGTTGCGGTACAAGTCGCGCATGGTATTGACCGGAGCGAAAGGCAAACGCCTCGCCTGCGCTGCGTGATAGAGTTCCTGAGCCTTCCACTGCCTGACCCATTCATCCATGAATGCGTAAAGCGCATCCGCATTGCGCGAGCGCGCGAAACGATCTTTGAACAGCTCTTCACCGGCCCACCATGGATTTCCCATGAACTCGACGAGCCGCTCCCACTGGTCGTCCTCGATCGCCATCACCAGGACGAACCCGTCCGCGCATTCCATGATTTTGCCGGGAACGATCGCGACCTGACCCAGGCGCGAGTTTTCGCGCCCGCCGTACGTATAGGGAACAAGACCGATCTCCAGCATCGCCGCGATGCACACTTGCGCCGACACCTCGACCACCTGGCCGCATCCTTCCTCAAGTCGATGCCAGTAGGCTGCCAAGGCAGCAACGCTCGCGTGAGTACCGGTCAGGAATTCCGCCTGGGAACCGAACATCTTGAGTGGAGGCAACTCCGGCGACTGCGAACCTCGGGGCGAGAGATACCCCCATCCGCCGGCATGCTGTATGTTCAATTCGTAGCCTCGCCAATTCCGGTACGGTCCGCTATCGCCAAACGGCGACAGCGCCGCGACAACGAGTTCCGGATGGTTCCGTGCGAGACGCGTGCTGTCGAGACCTCGCTCCGGTCGGTCCAATGGATGAACGTTATGAATGAGAATGTCCGCGTTTATCAAGAATCGGTCGAGTTGGGCGCGGCCGTCCTCTTGTGTCAGGTCCAAGCCGACACTGCACTTGCCCGCATTCAGGTATATGTACAGTCCGCTTCTTTCAAGGTCCGGTGCGTTGCGCGGGAACGGTCCGCGCCGCCGGCTGCAGTCTCCCTCTGGTGACTCGACTTTGATGACCTCGGCGCCAAGGTCCGCCAGCAATTTCGCAGCAAAGGCCGCAGACACCCCATCGCCGCATTCAATGATTCTTACTCCATTCAGTGTCGCTCGCGGAGTCGGGCGTTCGGGGTTATTCTTCGATTCCATTTTTCCTTCCGACTACTTCAGTCCCAGACGAGAAGGTGCGCCGACAGCGCGAAGCGCGGCTTGAACACTGAGATTATTGCAGGGACGACCAGCATCGCGCCGAGCATATTGATGAACATGATGAGGGCGAGCAAATAACCCATATCGGCCATGAACCGGAACGAGGACAGGAAGTACCAGACACCGACACACAAGGTCATCACCGTTGCCGTAACGAACACCGCCCGCCCTGTCGTACGTAGAGCTACTCCGATAGCTTCATCATAGTTTTTCGTCGGACTGCGCTGGTATTCCTGCAGGATACGGGTCAGTAGATAAATCCCGTAGTCGATTCCGATACCCATACCGACCGAGACAATAGGGAGCGTGTTGACGTCCAGTCCTATTTGTAGAAAGACCATGACGCTCATTACGACAAAGTTCGTCACGATCAACGGGATCATCAGGATGATGGCCGCCAAAAGCGACCGGAAGGTAATCAGACAGGCGATGCCGACAATTGCGACTGCGCCCAGGAACATGATCGGTTCTTTCTGGGCCACCTCTTCGTTAATGGCCGCGAGCACGCCGGCCGAGCCGCTGGCCATGTGCAGTTTGAGCCCGTTGCCGGAACCGGCGACATCGCGCTTGTACCTTCGCACCCAGGAGACGATGTTGCGCAAGGTTTCGCCACGATGGTCCTTCAACCAAATGATGATATTCGCGGAGCGATAGCGGTCGTCAACGAATCTGGAAAAGTCACCGGGATCAGTGCCCCGCAGAAGTACATTCGAGTACTGCGCCAGCACGGTCTGGTTGCGCGGGGTAAAGTCCCACTTCACATAGTTGCCATGCATGCGCCGATTCAAGAGCGGAAAGAATTCCGCATATGAGAATGTCCCACGCACGGCCGGATCCTTGAGCACGTAGCGCTGGAACTTTTCCATTGCGAAAAGGTCGGACACCTGGCGAACGCCTAGAAGCGAGGCCAGCTGCGACTTGCCCGGCCGAGCCTGAGCGATGACGTCGAACTCATCCATCCCGGCAAAGTTTTTGTTTATGTTGGCGACAGCAACGTTATACGGTGAATTTCGCCACAGTAGTGCCGTGCCCGGGTGAATGTCGCCGACTCCGATTCGTGTGGAAATAACCAGCGAGCTGACAGCGATAATGACAAAAGATGCCAGAGCCCATCTGGCACGCTTTCCGGTGACCAACCAAGCATTGCCTTTGAGCACGTGCCGAATAGCACTACTCTCCATGCGTTGCCTCATTTTCCAGCTCTCCGGAACGCCGAAGATCGCCAGGATCACCGGAATCAGAATAAGGACGCTGGCGACTATGCTTAGGGCCCAGAATGCGCAAACTATTGAAAGCTGCTGCATCACCGGAATTGATGAGACGGCAATAATCAGAAGACCGATAACGTCGGCGACGATGGCCAGAGTTCCGGACCCGAAAAGGGCAAGAATTAGCGTTTTTGCCTTCGACTGGCGGTCGGCGACCTGGTCCGACCATTCGATAACGCGCTCGACTTTTTGGATCCCGTGGCTGAAGGTGCGCGCCATGATGAGTATGGGAATGAGAATGATCAGGGGATCTAACGTGAATTTCAGTAACCCCGCAAATCCCAAGCCCCACACGGCACTGACTATTGTCGCGAGCACCGGCAGCATAGTGAGGCGCCAGCTTCGGATATAGACGTAGAGAACCAGCAGGATCAGCACCATGCTAATAACGAGATTGCGAACGGTTTCATTCTGGTAGGTATGAACCCACCCCATTAGAATCGGCTCGCCGGCCAGAAAAATCTGGTCATTGGAATCGGTTTCCTGCTTTTGTATCTGCCGGAGCCGTGTAAATAATTGGTTGAGATTGGTAGCGGACTCGATAAATTCAGCGCTGATCAGACTGGCCTTTGCGTCGTAAGAGACCAGCCTACCGACAACCCCGGCCGCAGCTACTCCGCGACGGAGGTTAGCCAACTCGGCTGGCGTGTTCGGGGTTTTATCGGGAAAGAGGTTCTGAACGTGGACCTCGCTTCCCGTGAGAGTGATGCTTTTGACCTTCCGGGACGTGATTGAAACCACGTGGTTGTGGTTGACGCCTGGAATGGCGTTAATTTCATTGGTGATCCGGCGTATCTTGTTAAGAGTCTCAGGGTTGTAGATAGTTCCCTTTTTGACCCGCACCATCACGTAGATGGTAAGTGGGCTCCCATAATCACTCTCATAATGCCGGTCTACTTTGATAATTGGATTTTGTGCGGGCCAGAGATTCGAGATAACAGTGTGGAACCGGACGTAGGTCGCCTCCCAGGCGAAAAACACCGTGACTACCAGAATCGCGACGAAGATGGGCCAGCGAAGCTTTATTACCCAGTCTGCAAATCTTTCCACGTTCGCCCCGTCTGTTTGCTGACTACGGCCTTCCGTCGAAGTCAGCTCGGTTCGTTGGCCTCCGGGTCGAGCTTAAGACGCCAGATTCCGAGTTGTCCGAAGGCCAGAACGCCGTCGTAGGGTTCGTACACGGCGCCGGCGAGCCAGCTGTCCGCTAACGACGTGCCTCCCCCACGCGCCAAGTTTATGGAATGCCTACTGTCCGGGCTTCCAGCGTCGGTTGAAACAAAAGCGTTACCCAGGTCGCCCAGAGCCAACAGGTCGCCGTTCCCGAACGGTGACAGCCCGTAAATGTCGCGACCATCAGGGGGCAAGGCAGCCACCCAACGCCGGCCATAGTCGTCAGTGTAAAGTATCTCGCCGCCCTGACCCGCAGCCACGGCCTGGCCCGGACCGGCAGCCGCTATCGTAAATAGCTGTCGATCCGACATCCTTCCACCGGCCTGCCTGTGCCAACTTCTGCCGCCATCGTCAGTGCCCAGGATCAGCCCGTATTCACCGACAATCCATCCGTGCTGCGAGTCGCAAAAGGCTACCCCGTACAGATGGGGCTGGACTAGCCCGAGCTCATGCGTCAGTTTGGGAAGTAGTTTGTCCCAATTCAGATTCATCAGGCGCCAACTCTTCCCGTCGTTATCGGTTTCCAGCAGCGTACCGAACGCGCCCACGATGAAACCTGCACCGTGCTGAAAAAAACGAACCGAAAAAAGATTTTCCTTGACACCGATCGGGTGCGCGGTCCAGCTGCTTCCGCTGTCGGCAGATTCTAAATATGTGCCCCCAGCGCCGACGATTACGCCGTGTCGCGGGTCGGAAAACGCCACACTGAGCAACGGTTGGGAAGTCTTCGACATGACCCTGTGCCAGACTTTGCCATCGTCGTCGCTGCGGAAGATCTGCCCTCGTTTGCCAACGACGACGATGGTCTTCCTACCTACTTTCGCGGCGTCGAACAGCCCGCTTGCGCGTTGAAGCAACCGACTTTCGCCCTCGTTTGACGCCGCCAGCTTCCGCTGGGCGGCAAAGCGGGTAGTGGCGTTTAGATGACGTTCGCAGCCGACGGCCGCAAGCGACATGCACACAATCAGAACTGGGATCATCGACTTAACTATCATGTGCCCGATGACCTAAACTTCGACTTGGATTCCGCAGCAGCCCTTGCCTTGGTCAACGGCAGATGGCCGCCATCGTGCTGCCGGACGATGGCGAGCGCACAGCCGACTCGAAGGGCGGTTGAGTCCGGCTCTGCACTCTGGCGTTCCATGAGCTTGAACAGAGACCCCGTGATCTCGGGGTCGCGCGAGCGGCCGAGCTCTGTGAGCGCGAAAAGACGTATTGTGGAATCCACCTCGCGGGTTTCTGCTACGGTCAGCAGCCGCTTCACGTATTCGCGCCGATCTGGATAGGAGAGTATCCCCATCGCCATAACTCCGATCGCGCTTTGGCCCGACTGATTCACGGCCGTATCGACAAATCGGGCTGCCGCTTCCCTTGGCAACAAGCCCTGCCGCTCCAAGCGCTCGACCGTGTCCAGCATATCGATCCGCACTGCGAGAACGCGCTCTTTGGGCCAGCGCCGTGTGATTAGCCACAGGAATGAAACTGCCTCGCTCTTCGAAAGACGCAAGCGGGGCGTGCTTGTTATCACCGCAATGCGCACCAGTGGAGAATCATCCCCAAGCGAGTGCTCGATTAGCCCGAGACTCCACTTGTCCTGCTTCAACTCTGAAAGACAGTAAACTACGTTGGCCCGTACCACCTCGTCCTGATCGTGGAGGAGCTCGACCATCTTGATTCTGGCGCGTCCCTCGGCTCCGGTGTGCAACGCGATCAAGTGCCCGGCTGCCTCCAAAGCAACTGCCGGGTTTTTGCTGTCCATGGCCTTGTTGAGAACCCGCACATACGTTTCTTCGCCGAGCCAGACCAGCGAAGCAGCCGCATGCACACGCACGATCGGGTCTGGGGAGCGAGCGAGCCCTTCGACGATTCCTCGCGCCCAAGGTTCGGGATGCTGGGCCAGTAGCTTGGCTAGAGCGCGCCGCAACGGTTGCCTCCCGTCTCGCAAGGCTCCAATCGCGATCTTCCGAGCGAGCGGCTGAGGGATTCCACGGAGAAAAGCGTTGGGCAGATTCAGAAGCCGAACCTTCCAGTCCGAATTCCGCATTCCTTCGTCAACAAGTCGGACACACTCCTGGCTCGCTGAGCCGGACCCGCAGTAATAATGGGACAGCGCCTCGAACGACGCCTCCCGCAATTGCGGAGAACCTTCTCGCAACTGCCTGGTGAGAACGTCCAGAGCCGAGGCCATCGCGTCGGTCCGGCCGTCGTTCCGAGAATGTTCGGTGCAGCGCACCTGACCTGGGATTGCCAGCAACACGAACACGCTCAGCCCCCACCCAACCACCGCGCACAGTGCGCCCGCTTTTCTGTCTGCACCTATCATCCGATAGGTTCTCCGCTCTGCCGGACAACCGGTTAGAATTGGTAGCTCACGGATATATTGACGCCGTTGGACCAGGTGAAGGCGCCAAAACCGCCGATCGTGGCATCCACAGTCGGCACTTCATATGGCCCCATGTACCAGTTGTACCAAACCGCATAGCGCCAGTGGTCGCCGGGCTCATAGCGCACCATCGGCGACACTACGGCAGCATTCTGCAGCGAGGCAATCATCGAGAAATCGAGGTACCATTCGTCGTATACGCCGTCCCAACCATGCCAGTTGAAGCCCTCGAACGGCTGCTCGAATAGGAAAGTGATCGCCTCTTGATGTCGGGAAGTAATCACCTGGTTGCCAACTTCCACCGGCTGAGCGCCGCCCTCGAACCATAGTTGTTCGAACTGAAGCGTTAGCGAAGTCGAGTGATGCTGATACTCAGTAAAAAAGGTCGGACGGTCGAACGCGAGCGCGTAACCCCACCGGTCGCGGCGCAAAGTGGAAGTCGGATATTTCGGGTTTTGGAACGGCCGCGCGAAATCCCATACCCCCTCGCCGCGCGCCACTACTCCGGTGAGATCATTGAAGTAGTTGAACGAAGCGCCGACAGTCTCGAAGCGCGGATGTTGTCCCTCGATCTGAATCAGCGTCGGAATAAATGTTGACGGCGGGATAAAGTTGCCGACAACCTTTGTGACTACGGGAATGAAGTCCGGATCATGACGATCGAGCCACGCCACCGTAAAGTTCACAGGGCCCAGCATGCCCGTCAACCTAACGCCACCGCTCACCCCGTAACGGCCGCTGTTGATATTGTCATGGAACTGGATGGGAGGTGGAAATGAGAGAAGATTGTACGGCGAATTGTTGGCCGGCAGTTGCGTGTCCATGTACGCGAAGATGTCGGGACTGATGTAGCCTTCGATCTCCCAGCCAGTAGGAAAGAAAGACGGACTGTAGCCAACTCGTAGCGCCCAGATGGGAATGCGCAGGTTGTCGAACACGTCTCTTCCCAGCGGTTCATTGACGAAGTGCCAGCTCAGATCGAGCGGGTTCACCTCATCGAGCAGCCGGGTGGGGGCCACGTCGCCCCAGACGATGGTCTGCTTGCCCAAGCGGATAAACCAGGTGGCATTTTCGTACTGTACCCACTCTTCCCAGGCTTGCAGCGAGACATTGTCATTTGCGAGCTGCATGAACGCTATGCCGTCTCCAGCCCAGCGTTGTGGGAACGCGTCGTAATGGCGAATGTTTCCAGGATCCAAGTTGGCAGTCTGGTTGAGGAACAGCCTGGTACGCGCGTAGAACTTGAGCCCCTCGATAGGTGTATGCCACGTCGTATCGACCAGTCCCCACACTTGAGCCAGTTGGATCTCCGGATTGCCCGGCTGATCGACGTTGTTGGGGTTGCGCTGGGCGGTGTGAATGTCCGCCTCTGCCTCCACAAACCCCGATAGCACTACGCTTCCGAATTGACCTTGGTAGGCGTTGATGTCTGCCATTACGACACTGACAGTGCATATGCAGAAGGTGACGACGGCCGACGCCGCCAGCCCTAACATCATCAGCCTTCTCCCGCCCGACCAATGCCCCCTATGTACTCGGATCATTGCCAGCTCCTCCCCATTACTGTGTCGCTGAAACTACAGTACTTAGCGGCGTGGCTAATCCGTGCTACCGACCCCTGGTGCTGATGTAGCGAAGCGTGAACTCATCCAGGTGCACTGCGGGATCGTTGAATCGCCACCCGGTTATCCAAATGAAGGTGACGCTGCCGGTTTGGAAGTTGCGGAAAATGTACGCCAGCGCACGTGCTTCCGGACCACACGGGTCCGTAGTTGGTTCAAAGAACGGCTCAAAGGCAATCCACAGCTTGCCCTGCTTATCGTAGAAATCACCCAGCGAAAGGTAGGTTCCGGCGTCTACCTCGAGTATTTTCTTTGAATAGATGTAGTTCACCTTCGGTACGGCTTCGATCAGGTAGACGTCCCTGACTTCCATCTTCATGTTCGGAGCGTACTTGCCCTTGACCAGCTTAGGATGGACGCCCGCCCGAGCTTGTGGATAACCGGGACTCATCGGGAATAGCATCGGCTTCCGCGCGAGGATCTTGAAGCTCCAAAGGGACAGTGGGTCCGAAAAGCCGTTAAGATCCCCCGCGCGTAGGTCGGAGCCGTCAACTGAATCGTACCGCTGCTTTGATGAAAACCGCTGCACTCGACGCAGAACAGGGATGTAGCCCCAGGAATCCGGCAACTTACTCTGGTTAACGTATTCTATAGTAAGGACGGCGATGCCTCTGACGTCGTAGGGCGCCAGATCGTAGATGAGATCGCGGCGAATTTCTCCTTCGTGACCGGGAACGATCCCATACGGTTTGACGCAAGATCGACCGTTCATGTTGAACTCGCCGACGAGATTGTTTACCACCTTGTAGGTGTCACCCGCGGGATTGATCCAGAGCTCATCGCCCCTGTTGTCGCCCTGGTCGGCGTACTGGTAAATCTGGTTAACCATCACCTCGAGCCCATTCTTTGGGAACTCGACGGGGAAGCCTCCTCCTGTCCACGGTTTGCCGTCTTTTGCCGTTACGGTGCCGTTCGCTGAGATTTTATCCTTGCCGGCGTTGGCGATTGTCGCCTTGATCCGTGGCCCCTCTAAGATGTCAGTCGTGGGCGTATAAGGCGCGATGGTAAAACTCGCGCCGTTTTTTACGTCCCTAACGAATGATTGGAGAAGATACGGCGCAACCAGGTTTACGTTCTGAGCGGTAATCTTCTCGCCCGTATGAACCTTTCCCGCCGTCAACTGCTCGATCGTGGGTGGCCGTTTCACCCAAGGCACCGTGCCTGCCGCCGCCCAACATGGCTTTGAGACTCCAGTGATAGCCACTGCGACTATTGCCAGAAATACGAGAGTAACCTTGCTCTGTTCCATCTGACGCCCCACCAAAGTCGATTTGCAGGCCTTGCGCGATTCAACACCAATGTCGAGATAGCTTTTGCATCCCTAGATCTAAGAGCTGTCTCCGCCCGCCTGCCATTTCCGTTCGTAAGGTCATTGAGTACGCTAGTGCGGTGCTTCTGAAATGAGTGAAGCACGTGACTCATCACCCGTCGGCTTTTTGCTGAAATGCCGAGACCATTTT
>JBJKQX010000025.1:0-12781 GCA_046704965.1 Binataceae bacterium (SeqCode) | reverse complement strand
GATTAGTGGGTTCATCGAACAACCCGGTCTCGGGCGTGACGGTCATCGTACTTCTGGCGCTTGCGTTGATACTCAGGTTTCTCGGCGTCGCGCCGGGAATAGGGCCGCGGCTTGCGATAATGGCGGGTGCGCTCGTATGCACGGCGGCCGCGATGGCGGGCGACTCGATGCATGACCTGGCGACGGGCTTCCATGTGGGCGCGACGCCTCGGACGCTCGAGCTTGCCGTCGCGCTTGGCGCGATCGTTTCCGCCTTCGCGATGGCTCCGGTGCTGAACATGCTCATCCATGCCTATGGTATCGTGGGAACGCCGACCGCGCGTGCCGGTGCCTTGCCGGCGCCGCAGGCATTCCTGATGGCGAAAGTCGCGCAGGGCGTGTTCAGGGGTGGGCTTCCATGGGGGATGATCGCGTCGGGCGCGGGATTTGCCTGCGGTCTCGCGATACTCGACAGCTATCTCGAACGTCGTGAAAGCTCGTGGCGAGCTCCGATCATGCCGGTCGCCATCGGGCTTTACCTGCCGTTCGGTCTGAGCGTCACGATTCTCGTGGGAGCCTTGTTCGGAGTCTTCCGAAAGCGCGACGACAGGGGGTCGGGTCTGCTGTTCGCGGCTGGAATGGTCGCGGGCGAGGCTTTGATGGGCGTGCTAAGCGGAGGCCTTGTGACCGCAGGGCTCAGGCTGCCGCTTTTGTGAGTGCGAACGTTCTGACCCGCTGCTCGCCTTCAAAATTTCACTTTTTCACTTTTCAGGAACGAGCTTTGTCCGCGGCGCCTTGCGGCGCATCCGTCGTCGATCCGGCGGGTCGCCCGGATGGCTGGGGTCGCTGGGTCATTTCCTCGGGCGGCTTGAGATGCCGGAACGACCGGAACAACAGCACGTCGTAAACGACTTTCAGCGCTGGCCCGACCACGAGCGGCATCCCGAGCGATACACCCTGCATCATCACTCCCGCCACGCCCGGCGCAAGCGCCCATCCACCGAGTCTGACAAGACCGGTTACGCCCGAAGCGAACGTACGCTCCTCAGGCCGGACGACGGCCATCACGTACGAATCGCGCGCCGGCACGTCCATCTGCACCATCGACTCGCGCAGCAGGAACAGCGCCGCGGCAAGCGGGAAGTTGGGCGCTATAGCAACCAGCATCAGAAGCACATTGGCGGGCAGATGGGTGAAGACCATCGTGTTGATGAGTCCGATACGACGGGCAAGCATCGGCGCGAGCAACTGCGAGACGGCGTTTGCCAGGTTCGCACAGAAATAAAGCGCTGCCACCGCTCCCGCTCCGACTCCGAAGCGCTCCACGAAGAACAGCGATATCAACGCCTGGGTCAGGAAGCCGCCGCCGAAGCTGTCGAGCGCGAACAGAGCCGAGAGCTTCGTAAGCACGGCACGCGTCTCCGGCGAAATTCGCATTGCGACAGGAGGACCGTGGACTTCGACGTCTTCGCTGAGGCCCAGGTAAAGCAGCGCCATCGCACCCATCAGCGCCGCGTACACCACTATCATGATTCGAAGTGCGGAGCTCTCGGGTATCGCGCCGAGCCGATGGATCAGTTCCGGAAGTCCAGCCAGAAGCGCGCCAAGCGCCGCTGAGGCGGACTTGAGAACATTGTAGAAGGCGAAAATCGAGGTGCGTTTTTCGTCCGCAGCCGTGGAAGGCAGGATCGCCTGTTCGATCGCGACTCCCGCGCCACGATCCTTGCCCATCCCGTTGAGCATCCCAAAGAATGCCGCGCCTGCGAGCACAACCGTGCTGCCGCCCGCGGCCAGCACGAGCCCTCCGATGCAACTCAACACCGCCAGTGACAACAGGAAGCGGCGACGGCCAAGATTGTCGGCCGCCACGCTCGCGAGCAACGCGGCGCCCGCGCCTCCGACGAGACCCGACGTGATGACAACGCCGATAGCGCTGGTGCTCAGATGTATGCGGGCGAGATAGATTCCCACCATCACGCCCACGAGACCGGTCGCTACCGAGCGCAGAGAAGTCGCCGCGTAAATTAGAAAGCGATTTCGCCTGCCGTGTTCCAGGTCCATCGAACAATTACAGTGAGCGCACGCTGAATGTCCGCGTGTCGCGAGGCGCGGTCAAGAGTTCGTGGACCAGCTGATGCGCCGCGCAGGACGGCGCGGTTAGTGGCTAGGCGATTTGGCTCCGGATGGCCGGTGCAATGCTGCGAAAGTGGCGGGGCCGCGCATAGCGATCCACCAGTTGCCCGCGCGACATCCATACCTCCTGCGGGTATGAATTGAGAGTCCGTCCCTTGTCTAGGCGGGTGAGACCGTCGCGCGTATAAATGAGCAGCAGCCCGGTCATGAAAACCCGGTTAAGCCTCTCGCGCACTCCGTGCTCGCACGCACGGACTGTGAATCCCATCCTTTGGGCGGCAGGCCCGAGCATCGTGAACCCGTGAAAGGCCAATACTTCCTGCGCCTCACGCGCGTCCGCGGCCCAACGCGCAAGCGCCCGCAAGTCTTCGCGCGCAGCGCGATAAGGATTGACGGTGCCCCGCCTTACGAGGTCGAGCACAACGGGGTTGTCGCAATGCAGTTCACAGATTGTGGACCCGTGCGAGACTTCGGTGCCGTCGGGCAAGGCTACCGGCTTTCCGCGATAGGGCAGGACTCGCATCTTGAGCGTTCCATACGGCGCGTCAGGAATTTCGGTCAGCGGCCACACGTGATGGGTCAGATGCTCCCATTGCGGCCATACCGTCAGCAGTCCGTGAGGGTCGCCCGGATGACTTCCGTAGCCGATAAGACGCCACATCATGGCAGCGGCTTTGGAAACGCCCCTGGATCTTCCGTTCGCTCGTTCGCTGCGTGACGATCTCTCGCTTTGCGGCGGACCGGAAGGGGCGCGGCCTGACGAGCGCAGGCCGAGATCGGTCAAGTGAAAGCGATTCGCCAGGAGTATCGGAGCGACGACCGCCCCCGAGCCACGTCGCCCGAGCCACAACAGGAAGCGGGGAAGTTGACCTTGAAGATGTCGATGGCGAGTCGAGGAAAGCAGCATCGTTACCCCATGCGCGAGGAACCTGTCTCGCACCAGCTGGGCCGACCCCCTGGCCTGGATATGCCTTGGCAACAAGGCAGGGGAGCGGCTTGGATAGAAACTCCCAACCCCCATACGCTGGGCTTTATGGCAAAACTGCGTCACAAAACCCACCAAGGTCGGCAGTTACCACTCTCAACATAAAGTTTAGGCCCTGAAACTCCGTATGTCCAAACCCCGGAACTGCTCGGGGCGTCGTAAACCCGGCATAACTGTCGAGGGTCGGTAAATTAACTCAGCGGCTTTAGCCCTCATCGACCGCAAACCGGTCTTGTTGGGAATTATCCCAAACATTTTGAACCGGAATTGCCATTCCTCCCGCTCGACACTTCGTCAAAGTCCCGCTTGCGAACGCCTGATGAAAACCACATGAACAATAGACGCGCGCCTCGCACCTCCCTGCTCTATGCGAAAATGTTCCCGCAATCAAACCTGTCGCTGCAGATAAGGACTTCTTATTTAATCCCAAAAGATGCAAATCGAGCCCGCGTCCGATGCTGTCGAATTCCGACTGCAGGGTCCTGAGAATGGGATGAAGCAGTCTGCAAATCGGGATAACCTCTCGCTCAAGGACATCCGGGGCGAGCCGCCGTTCTGGAAGGCGGCTGTATGGTGAAAACTCGATGAAAAGACTTGGTATGGCGGCGACGACAGTCGTCCTTGCGATGTTTACGATCACTATGTCGTGCTTCGTCGGTACGGCGAGTGCGAAGACCTCAACCACGGATACCAGAGTGATTCGGGTCGAACCCAAAGTTCCCGAAAGCGCGACGCGCAAGGGGCACTGCTGGACAGAGTCGATCGCCGACCCGGCGCGCGGGGCGTGGCGATGCATGGCCGTTAACCAAATTTACGATCCGTGCTTCAGCGTCAAAGGCCGCACGGACCAAGTGGTATGCGGTGCCGATCCGTTTGAGCATGACAAGCCCTTTTTGATGCAACTCACCGCGCCGCTGAAGACCGCCCCGGCAAAATCCGTATCGAAGGTTGAGGCGAGTCGAGAACCGCCGTTGGAGCCGTGGCTGGTTGAATTGCGTGACGGTACGCGATGCGCTCGGATGACGGGAACGCTCGCGATAGTAGACGACCAGCCGGTCACGTTTGGATGCTGGAAGCCGTCGGGCAAGGTCGCGTCAAGCAAGGGACCCGAAATCGGGTTGTTCGACGATTTCAGCAGGGGAAAAACCTGGACGGTCAGCCGGGTGCTCTACGAGTTCGCTCCATCCAGAAACGGCAAGCCTCCGTTCAAGCTTCTCAAGCGCGCACGGGTCCCTGTCAGGACCGTTTGGTGGTGAGCGATGGCGTCGCGGGCCGCATTTTCTCTTCGCGCGGAAGTATCAAGGTGGCGATGACGGCGAATCCAGCGCCCATCAGGAACGCCGCCGATGCGCCCAGAATCTGGTAGATCGCTCCGAAGGCCAAACTGGCAGGAAACAGGGCGACGCCAACGACGGCGTTGTAAGCGCCCAATGCGCGACCGCGCCACTCGGTCGGCACGAGGTCGATCACGAGCGCCGCTTCGGCGCCCTCGCTGAGCCCATAGAAAAGACCGTAGGCGGCAAACAGCGTCCAGATTTGCCATTGTTGCCGGGCGATCGCGAAGCCAGCGTACACGACGCCATACACCAGCCATCCGCTTACTATCAGTTTGCGGCGACCAAGCGTGTCGCTCAGTGCGCCGCCGTAAGTCGAGCTTGCCGTCTTGACCGCGGCCAGAACCAGCCATAGAAGCGGCGCGAGCGTGGTCGGAATCCCCACTTCGGCTGCGCGCCAAAGCAGGAAGGCGTCGGAAGCGCATCCGAGCGTGAACACGAAGACCGCCAGCAGAAACCGCCGGTACTCCGGCGTGTGCGGAATCCTGAGATCCACCTTCCCCGTGCTCGCACGCCTCGCAGGTTCCCTGACGCTAAGCGCGAGCATCAGCAGTGCGGCAATGCCCGGCAGCGCGGTCCATGCGAAAACCTCACGCAGGCCCATGCTGCCGCTCAGCATCAGGTAAGCGATAAGAGGACCTATGAGTGCGCCCGCGTTATCCATCGCGCGGTGAAAACCGTACGATTTGCCTCTGACCGGCGCCGGAGTTACGTCAGCCAAGAGACGATCGCGCGGGGCGGTCCTGATGCCCTTGCCCGAACGGTCACACAAACGGATCGCGAGCACCTGCCACCATCCGGTTGCCAGCGCGAGCAGGGGCCGCGCAGTCGCCGCGATCGTATAGCCCACAAAGGTGAGCGCCTTGAGACGCCCCATGCGGTCGGCAAGATAACCGGAAGCTATTTGCAACAGGCTTGCCGCGGCGTCGGCGACACCCTCGATGAGGCCGAGAACCTCGGGTCCCGCTCCCAACGCGGCGATGAAAGCGGGCAGCAGAGGATGCACCATGTCGCCCGCGACATCGTTGAGCGTCGATACTACTCCGAGTGCAACGACAGTCGGTGGAATGCGCGTGTCGTTTTCCGTTGATGACACCGGATGGAGGTTACTCCGACACAGTAGCCATGCCGTGCACGGCGAGCGATCTTACTTTTTGACCCGGCGCAGTTGGCCCTGCGTAAGCATCCAGCGCAGTTCCGCCTTGCCGCCATTCAGACCGTCTGGAAATTCAAGCGCAACGCATCCGCCCTTCTTCAGCCGGATATGAACTGCCTTTGGCGAGCCGGTAAGCAGCAGCGAAGCGAGTTGCGAGAGTGATGGTTCGTGTCCGACCAGCTTCACGTCGCCGCGATCGTCAAAGTGACGCAGCGCGGATGCTATCCCGGTGGGCGCGTTGCCGGTAGCGAGTTGGGGCAGAACCTCGGGAAGTTGCGCATGTCCGAACACAGCCGCGATCGTCTCGGCGGTTTGCGCCGCTCGCGCAAGCGGGCTGGTCAGTATGAGGTCGAGCGAAAGTTTTAGCGCCTGCATGCCGTTTGCCGCCTCGCGAATCTTTTCCCTGCCCGCGGGAGTCAGGCGCCGCCCGTCGTCCTCGCCGGTGGGCGAGACATCCTCCGCGATTCCGTGGCGCATGATGTAAAGCATCATCGCGACGAAGCTACCTCTGCCTGGTCCTGACCCGTCAGCGCGCCGAGCGCTTCACGCTCCATCGCCTCGGCGTCTAATCTCTTCCATTCGGCGACCGATTGAAGCGCGAGTTTCCGCTCGCGCCGCGCGATTGACTCGACAAGTGCTCCGGCCGCGAGTGCCGGTCCGCCGTCGAGCGGTATCTCAAGCGCGCACTTTCTCACCAGTTCCACTGCCACGACTGCGTCATGATAGCCTCCCAGAAGATCCTGCGCGGCTTCAAGCTGTTTGAGCGCCTTTGCAAGACCGGGTGTCGCGAGCGGCCTCAACATCTCGAGCGCGTAACGCGATCTCTTGACCGAGACGCGAAGCCGATGGAGCGCTCTGGACGAGCCCTTTGACGCGGCTTTCGCGCCATCGGCCATGGTTCTGCGCAGGATGGGGCGGACAAGGTCGATCGCGACCGCGCCCAGCGCAGCGTCTCCGCTGGTGTTGGTGGGGAAAGGTTGGCCGAGTTCGTCGACCAGCTTCCTGTAGCGCACGGAGCGCAACGCGGCCGCGAGTTTTCGATGCTCACGGCGACGCCTCATCTTAAGCTCGCGCCAGAGCGGTTGGAGATCCTTGCCGGAATCGGAGCGAAGCCTGCCCGCGAGTCGTCGCGCGAGTTCCTCGCTAACGTCAACCTCGCGCACCACGCCTGCAACCGAGGAAAGCCAGGCCAGTTCAGCGCGCATCGTCTGCGGCTTTGACCCGGCGAGGTAGGAGCGAAAAAGCCTGAGCGCGGCTCTGAGCCTGCGGGTCGCGACGCGCAGTTGATGGATAGCTTCCACGTCGCCCGAAATGGCGCCCGGCTGCTGGGCCACGAGCCCTTCCAGATGACGGCGGATTGCGACCTGGGCCGCAGCGCCCGCCGCGTCGTGAGGTGACAGATTAACCCTGATTCGAGCCACTATGCAGCCTTGATGGACCTGTCCGGGAACTGGGAGAACCTGCTATACGCACGCAGGCCATCGGCGGCGCGATGCGGCAAGTTCAGGAGACTTCTGCCGGACGCCGGCTGCCGCGTGCACGGCGCATTTGCGTTACTTTCTTGGGCTTTCGGCTGACTTTCCGCACTATCACCCGGCGACCAAGCAGTTTTGCCAGCAAGTCCGTTCTTCTCTTGCACGTCCAAAGCTCGAGTTCGGCGCTTTCCGCGCCGCAATCGGCATCGATCGTCAAGCGCCCGGGCGAGAGACGCGTCTTTATATTTCTAACCACACCGAAATGGCTTCGGTCCAGTGCGTCCGCAACCCGCAGAATCGCGGCGAGGCCCCGAGCCGTCCGGCGCCTGTCCGACGTGAGCGCTCGAAGTTCCGGCGAATCGAATCGGGCGCCCTGCCTTCGATGGCCGCGTGAAATGAGCGCCAGGACCTGAATTTCCCATGGCTCGAAGCCCAAAAGGTCGGCACTCGTAATCATGTAGTACGAATGACGGTTATGGCGGTCGTGATCGATGTAGTGACCGATGTCGTGAAGCAGCGCCGCATATTCGAGCAGCTCGCGCGCGACGGGCGTCAGCCCAAGCGAAGGCGCGGTCGCGTCGAAAATATCCAGCGCAAGCCTGGCGACCTGAGGGCCGTGCGGATCGTCGCCCTGGAACTTGCGGGCCAGCGCGCTCACCGAATGGCTTCGCGCTCCCCGGGCGGCCTCTCGGTTGGCAAGCCCCGCGAGCTCGAGCAACACGCCCTCGCGCAACGCCCATCCGCACGCAAACAGCTCGGACGCCCCGGAGCGCTTCATGATGAAGTCGGTCAGGATTGCAGCAGCCGGCATCTGATCGGCGCGCTTCGCGTCCATCCCGGGCAAATCCATCCGTGCTGGCGTCTTCAATTTGAGGATCTTTCTGCGTATTCGGGCGATTTCCGCTAAGGTCGCGCTTGCTCCGTGCAGCCTGCCGCTTTCTTCGCCGCGGGTCGACCGCGCCATCGCGACCAGCGTATTGATCGTCCCGGAGGTGCCAATCGCCCGCTGGACACCGCTTCGACGTGCGTCACCAAGCAGATCGCCCATCTCGCTTTCCAGGTGCGCCTCGAAGTCGCGCACCTGCGCCGCGGCTGGCGGGTCACGGGTGAGAAATTGTTCGGTCATCCGGGCGACACCCAGCCGGAGACTGCGCATCCAGACCGGTTCGCCGTCGCGGGCCAGGACGAGTTCGATGCTTCCGCCGCCAATGTCCACCAGCAAGCACGGCGGTTCGCCAGCCAACGTCAAGGCGTGACGAGCGGCCAGGAAGATGAGGCGGGCTTCTTCGGCGCCCGAGATTATCTCGGCGTCGATTCCGGTTCGGCTGCGGATACGGCGGATGAATGCGTTTCGGTTCTGGGCCTCGCGCACCGCGCTGGTAGCTACCGCACGAATCCGTTCGACATTTCGAAACTCCAGAAGCCGCCGGAAGTTGACGAGCGCTTGAACCGCGAGGTCCATCGCATGCTTCGACAGCCGGCCGGTGAGAAAGACCCCACTTCCGAGACGAACCGTCTCCTTGACCCGATCCACAACCTGGATGTTTCCGCCGCGGGTGACGTCGGCGATAACCATGTGAACCGAGTTGGTTCCCAAATCAATCGCGGCAAGCCGCATAGCGTTCAGGTTAGCCCCGACTGCGAGGCTTGTCAGCAAGACATCGCCTGCAAAGCTTCATCTCGTGCCCGGCGCGGGTAATACTGAGCGCATTCAACGATCGTTCAGGAAGCAGTGGGAGCGACATCGGCCACAAGTCCGAATGCGGCGGCGTCCGTCGTCACGCACAAATGGCTCATCGCAATCGCGGTGATGTTGGGGACGACGCTTGAGGTGCTCGACACCTCGATCGTCAACGTCTCGCTGCCGCATATGCAGGGCAGTTTCTCGGCCAGCGTCGACCAAATAGCGTGGGTTCTCACCAGCTACCTGGTCGCCAACGGCATCATGATACCGATGACCGCGTGGATTTCGTCGCACTTCGGACGCAAGCGCTACTTCCTGACCTCGGTCTCCATATTCGTCGGGGCTTCGGCGCTGTGCGGGGCCGCCCGCTCGCTCGACCAGATAGTGATCTTTCGCCTTATTCAGGGCGCGGCGGGCGCCGCGATGATTCCCTCGTCGCAGGCGATCCTGATGGAAACCTTTCCGCCGCACGAGCAGGAACTCGCGATGGCGACCTGGGGCATGGGCCTGATGGTCGCGCCGATCATGGGCCCGACGCTCGGCGGATGGATCACGGACAACCTGAACTGGCGATGGAATTTCTACATCAACGTGCCGATCGGGCTGGCGGCCTTTCTGATGGTGTCGGCGTTCGTGCACGATCCGACCTATCTGCGCGAGCGACGGCAGGCCGGTGGCCGGGTCGATTACCTGGGCATCGCCTATCTGGCGCTGGGGCTCGGTCTCATGCAGATAGTGCTCGATCGGGGCGAGCGCGCTGACTGGTTCGCCGCGCCATGGGTTCGATACGCGACGGCGGCCTCGGTGATAAGTCTTTTTATGCTCGTCTACCAGGAGCTGAAATTCGAGGATCCCATCCTCGATTTGCGAATCCTCAAAAACCCGGTCTTTGCACTTGCCGTCTTCCTGACGGTTGCTCGAAGCTTCGTGCTCTATGGTTCGGGCCTGCTCAATCCCGTCTTTCTGCAAGAGTTCATGGGTTACACGGCTTGGAAGGCGGGTCTGGTGCTGTGTCCGCGCGGGCTTGGAACGATGGCTGCGATGCTGATGGTGGGGCAGCTTGCGCGCACCCGGATGGATACACGCCCGCTAATCGGGATCGGCTTCACGCTCATGGTCTTCTCGTTGTGGGTGATGAGCAAATGGAACCTCGACGTCGGGGTGTGGCAAATCGTGTGGCCGGGAATCGTGCTGGGCTTCGGGATGGGGATGACGTTCCCGACCATTTCTGCGATCACGCTCTCGTGCGTTCCACGCGAAAAGATGGGTTACGCGGCCAGCCTCTACAACATGATGCGCAACACGGGTGCCGCGGTGGGTATCTCTTATCTCACGTCCATGCTAATCAGCCATGAGCAAATTCATCAATCGCACCTGGTTAACCACGTTTCGATTTTCAAACTTTGGCAAATGGAAAAAGCCCCGCCGCGGATGCCTGGCTCACCGACCTTGCACCTTCTGCCTCTCGGCACGGGCGACAAGCACGGACTTGCGATAATCTACGGCAGAATCCTCAGGCAGGCCGCGATGCTGTCGTTCGACGATATCTATCGGCTACTGGCCGTGATGATGGTGGTTCTGATTCCCACTTTCATATGGCTCAAGCGTCCGCAAATTGAGAAAGCGGGCAGCGCTCACTAAAGCGTCTTATGGAAGCCTCCGTCCAGTCCACGGCGTATCGCGAACCCGAGCCGACTTCGTACAAGTGGCTGATAGCAGTCGCGGTGATGCTTGGGACGACGCTGGAGGTGCTCGACACCTCGATCATCAACGTGGCGTTGCCGCATATGCAGGGCACCTTCTCGGCGAGCGTCGATGAAATCTCGTGGGTGCTTACCAGTTACCTGGTAGCCAACGGGATCATGATCCCGATGACCGGCTGGATTTCGGGCCGATTCGGGCGCAAAAAGTACTTTCTTACCTCGGTTGCGGTGTTCGTAAGCGCCTCGGCGCTGTGCGGGGCCGCGCGGTCGCTCGACGAGATGGTCGTCTTTCGCCTTATCCAGGGTGCCGCCGGCGCTGCGATGATTCCGTCGTCGCAGGCGATCCTGATGGAGACCTTTCCGCCGGAAGAGCAGCAGCTTGCCATGGCGACCTGGGGCATGGGGCTGATGGTCGCGCCGATCATGGGTCCGACCCTGGGCGGATGGATCACCGACAACTGGAACTGGCGCTGGAACTTCTACATCAACGTGCCCGTGGGGCTGGCGGCCTTCCTGATGGTGTCCGCCTTCGTGCACGATCCGTCCTTTCTGCGCCAGAAGCGCATGGCTGGCGGCAAGGTCGACTACCTGGGTATCGCCAGCCTGACGCTTGGACTGGGACTGCTGCAAATCGTGCTCGATCGCGGACAGCGCGCCGACTGGTTCTCCTCGCCCTGGGTCGTGTACGCGACTGCCGCCTCCGTTATCGCCCTTTTGCTGCTCTTTATAAACGAGTTGCGAGCGTCGGACCCTATTATCGACGTGCGTATCCTTGGGATACGTGCCTTCAGCATCTCAGTGTCGCTGGTGGTCGCGATGAGTTTCGCGCTCTATGGCACCGGATTGTTGAACCCCATCTTCCTGCAGGAATTCATGGGTTACGACGCGTGGAAGGCGGGGCTTGTGCTGGCACCGCGCGGCTTCGGCACGATGCTCTCGATGCTGGTGGTCGGGCAGCTTGCGCGTCTGCGATACGACACACGCCCACTTATAGGAATAGGCTTCGTCCTGATGGCGGTGTCGCTGTTCGCGATGGCGCACTGGAATCTTCAGGTAGGGATGTGGGAGGTGATTTGGCCCGGCATCGTAATGGGCCTGGGGATGGGAATGATTTTTCCAACCCTGTCCGCGACCACGCTCTCATGCGTCGAACGGGAGAGGATGGGTTACGCGGCGAGCCTTTATAACATGATGCGCAACACGGGCGCGGCGATCGGGATTTCCTATCTGACCGATATGCTCGTGAATCACGAACAGATTCATCAGTCGAGACTGGTCGAGCACTTTTCGGTTTTCGACGCCTGGCGACTCAGCAACGCTGCGCCGCGGATGCCGGGTGCGCAGCCGTTCAGGTACATGCCCCAGATTATAACCGGTCAGAAGCAAGGACTTGGGATGGTATATCACATGATCCAGGCGCAGGCGGGCATGCTTTCGTTCAACGACTTCTACCGCTTCCTCGCTATCGCGATGGTCATCCTGATACCCTCCTTCGTTCTGTTGCACCGGATGGGCGGCGAGCAGGGTGGGGCTGCGCACTGAAGTACGATTGCCCGGCGCGTCTCAGTCCGACATCCTGGCGAGCGTCTCTTCGAATTCTTCGAGGGCGGAACTGTCAAAAAGAACGAATTCCACCCGATCGAGCGACGTCTGTCCATTTAGATGGTCGCGAACTTCTTCAAGCATCACCCGGGCGCACCTGTCCATCGGAAAACCGGCGACTCCAGTTCCTATCGCAGGAAATGCAATCGATTTGATCGAACGCTCCGCCGCCAGTCTGAGCGAATTGCTGGTGGAAGCGCGCAGGTTCGCTTCGCTGGTTCTTCCGCCCAGATGCATACTGGCGGCGTGAATGACGTATCGGGCTTTGAGTTGGCCGCCCGTGGTGATAGCAGCCTCACCCAGCGAAATCGAACCGATTCGATCGCACTCGCGCTGGATTTCAGGTCCACCCTTGCGCCGGATCGCGCCCGCGACGCCCGCACCGAGTTGAAGATCGTTGTTGGCCGCGTTGACGATCGCTTCGGTGTCGCATTCAGTGATGTCGCCTTGCCTGATGATGACCTTTGAAAGCCACGATTCTTTCATGAGGTCCTCCCCGGGGATAAAATCCCGCCGCCGAATCTTCTACTATTATGTCGCGGTTCCCGGATGAGCCCAAAGCGCACTGATATTGCCGCCGCCGCGCCCCGGCGTCGGAGGACTTCGGCATTTACCGGCCTGATGTTCGTTCTCGCGGTCGTGGTCTCTATGGTCGCGGCAGGATGTCGGCGCGACGCGCGCCCGGTAGAGACCGGGCTCATCCAGGTGGATATCGAAAACTCGCCTACTT
>JBJKQX010000024.1:0-14542 GCA_046704965.1 Binataceae bacterium (SeqCode) | reverse complement strand
TCATCCTGCGACATCGAACGCACCCGCTCAAGCCCGTGCAGGGTGCCCGAACGCTCGTTGCGATGAAGCCGGCCGAAATCTGCGAGCCTGATAGGCAGGTCGCGGTACGAGCGCTTGTCGGACCGATAGACCACCGTATGGCCGGGGCAGTTCATCGGCTTGAAGGCGTAGTTCGGTTCTTCGCCGCGGGATTCCTCGTCGCTGGTGAGAAACATATTCTCGCGGAAGAACTCCCAATGCCCCGATGTCTTCCACAGATCGTTTCTGAAGACCTGCGGGGTGATCACCTCGTCGAAGCCGTAACGCCGGTAAAGCCGGCGCATGTAGTCGACCAGTTCGTTGTACACGACCGTGCCGCGCGGCAGGAAAAACGGCGACCCGGGCGACAGCGGGTCGAACAGGAACAACTTCATCTCGCGGCCCACTCTGCGATGGTCGCGCTGGCGGGCAAGTTCGAGCAGCTTGAGATGCTCTTCGAGGGCTTCCCTGGTCGCGAACGAGGTTCCGTAGATACGCGACAGCATCGCGTTGTGTTCGTCGCCGCGCCAGTACGCCCCGGCCACGTTCAGCAGTTTGAACGCCTTGATGAAGCCGGTCGAAGGCACGTGGGGACCCCGGCAGAGGTCCATCCATTCATCCTGCCGGTAGATCGAAACCACCTGCTCCGGGATGCCTTCAAGGATTTCCACCTTGTAACTCTCGCCCATCGAGCGAAACTTCTCGATCGCCTCGTCGCGTCCAATCTCGATACGCTCAACCCGATAATTGGCCTTCGCGAGTCGGCGCATCTCGGCTTCGATTTTGGGCAGATCCTCGACCGTGAAGGGAGTGCTCGGAGCGATATCGTAGTAGAAGCCGTCCTCGATAGTCGGGCCGAACGTGACCTGAGTGCCGGGATAGAGCTTCTGCACCGCCATCGCCATCAGATGGGCGGTTGAATGACGCAGTACCTCGATGCCGTCGGAACTGTCGAGCGCAACCGGCTCGACGGTTGCGTCACTGTTGATGGGCCGGTCCAGATCGACCAGTTTTCCGTCGACCCGAGCCGCAACGATATCGCGCCGTTTGTTTCCGGCGAGAAGCAAGTCGCGAGCAGTGGTACCAGACGGTGCCGGCTGGCTCTTACCGTCCAGGGTTACGGTGATTTGAGAGCTCATCTAGCGGAGAATTTTAGCATGGGAGAATGCCTTCGGAGCTGACAGGCAACGATCCGCTTCGGTTTGGGTGCTTCAAGCCAAAGTTTGGTAGGCACGGGCGGGATTGAACCGCCGACCCCTTCCGTGTCAGGGAAGTGCTCTCCCGCTGAGCTACGTGCCTCTGGATGCAAGGTGTGATCGAAAAAAACAAGCAAGGAAATCGCTAACAGAAATCCGCCGAACGGGCAACACGGGATGCGGTGCGAATCGCCGTGAGGCGCAGGTCGAGGCGGCCTGGGTCTTCTGCTAAGCTCAGGCGCGAACGGGCCGCCCAATGGAACGCGAACGAATCGTTCAAGTCTTCTTCTTCGGCTTCCTGGCCTTGATGGCCTACGAACTGTTCCGGCTTTTGTCGCCGTTCCTGGCTCCGATAGCCTGGGCGATCCTGCTCGCGTTTCTTGCCTATCCGCTGCAGGTGCTCGCCAACCGCTGGATACGCAGCCGTAACACCTCGGCGTTGATAGTCACCTCCCTGGTCTCACTGTGCGTAGTGCTGCCGGCGATTTGGCTTTCGGGTCGGCTGGCGGTCGAAGTCCAGAAACTCTACCTGGGACTTTCGCATCTGCTTCAAAACGGCGGCCTCAAGGACCTCGACCGCTGGGTCAACAACTCGGCGATAGGTCCGCTGTTCGTGAGGTTCTCGGGCCATCGCTTCCAAGTCGAGGCGCTTCTGCCCAAGCTGCTTCAGGGCGCGCAGCTTACCAGCGAGTTCGTGGTTGCCAACGTGACGACTGCAGCCAAGAACATCGTCGCCTTCCTGATCGACGCGACCCTGGGCATTGTCACTTTCTTCTACATGCTTCGCGACGGCGAGGAATATTACGAGGCGATCAAGAACCTGACGCCGCTGCACGATGAGGACAAGCAGGCGGTCTTCGACGGGCTCAGGGTCACGATGTCGTCGGTGATGCGCGGGCTGCTGCTCACCGCCGTGATAGAAGGCGTGGCAATCGGCCTCGGATTTCTCGTAACCGGGCTTCCCTACTGGGCGTTTCTGGCCCTGCTGTCCGCCGCATGCGGCCTGCTACCGGTGGGAGGGACGGCACTGGTATGGCTGCCTGCCGCGGCCTATCTCTGGTACGCGAACGGATGGCCGATTGCGCTGGCGCTTACCGTATGGTGCTCGGTCATTGTTGCTGTGACCGACAACTTCCTGAAGCCCATGATGATGGGGCAGGGAACCGGATTGCCGACGATTGCGCTTTTCTTTGGAATTGCCGGCGGTCTTGAGGTCTACGGCCTGGTGGGCGTCTTCGCGGGGCCTGCAGTGATAGCGCTGTTCGCGGCCTTGCTGCGCGTGTACCGGAAGACGTATGCCAGCGATCGCCGCAGAGCGCGTTCAGCCTGACGCGCTGTTACGCCCGGTGCGCCCTTGGTTGAGCTGATTCGGAATCCGGCTTTTGCAAATTCTCCGGATTCTTTGGCGTTTCTTTGAATTCCCACTCGAGGAACTTTTCGCTCGACCAACCAATCGCTACGTAGCTCACCGCGACTACCGTCATTACGTCCAGGATGATGCCCGGGCTCAGTCCCAGCCGTCGCTCTACCCACAGAGAGCCTAGAATCAGCACGACCACCCCAAGGTCGGCCACGATCACAAAGGCCGCAACCAAAAATAATCTCAGGCCTTTCATTCCGCGCCTCCTGAGAATAGGGACGCGATTCAGGCGGATTAAATTCGCTCTGGAGCGATAGCGGCAGCGAACGACGGGCGATCCGCCACTCCTCATGGGAGTGGCGGATCGAAGAAAGCTCAATGATGGTAGGGGTTACTGCGAGGAACCTAGCGTCCCAGACGCCTTAGCGCGTCCATCGAGCAATACTCGCTGAACAACGCGCGATCATTGATGTGCGGCTTGAATCCGGGCGGGATGCTGGGATGCCAGCTCAGATGGACCTGGCGATTGGTTTGCAGATCCTCGTTCTGGTCGCACGCTATGTTCCAGAATCCGTGCTTGGGAAGACTCTCCGGCCAATCTATTCCGGGCGTCGGCTCCCAATAGCCGTAATCCAGTTCCTTGTAATGCCACGGCTTGCCCTGCCGGTCGAAGGTCAACATGCTGACCGGAACCTGGGTGCGCGCGTCGTACCAAATCCTCTTCTTGCTGTAAGGCGAGCGCGGATAGTGCGTGGGACGAAGCTCGCAGATGTAAGTTTCGGGTATCAACTCGACGTGCGTGCGGAAATACTTCTGGCCGTTCTCGCCGCCAACCAGCGGGAAAAACCATTCCTTGTTGATTCCCTCGCGCCCATGGGCCGGAGTCGCCAGTAGAGGTCCCTTGCCGACCAATTTGAAATCTCCCCACGTCAAAAGCGGATCACCCAGCATCCAGACGTCGCTCGCGAAGAAGATGTCGCCCGGCAGAAGAGGCTCGAAACGCTGGTTGGTCGGAAACGTTCGAACCCGCTTAAGGTCGGGGGTGTAGCCGTAAAACTCCGGGAACTTGCGCTGATCGTATGCCCATATCTGGAGGAACGCGGTGCCCGAGAGGTCCTCCGGTTCGGTGATGAGATCCGTGAAGTAGCGCAATTGCTGCTTGTGGCCGGTCTGGTACGGAGCCGGCTCTACCACGGTACGCCCGACAGTGTTCCATTCCACCGCCAGTGCTACGTAGGAATATTGTATTTTGCCCGCCGCATCCGTGTCCCATTGCCTGATCGTATGAGCGAAGCAATCGTGCCTGCTCCACGCAAGCGTGTTGGAAATAAGCACCTGCTTCGCGTCGGTCGGCTCCGGAAACGGGTTGCCGCCCTGCCACGGCTCGCCCTTCATGGTCCAGAGATTTCCGTCGGACCCGAACTTGTACCTGCCCTTGTTATGAAGCGTGGCTCCCCAGAAGTGAACGTCCAGCAGGCGGTTCATCCGCGTCTCGGTGGGAGCCAGATCGCATATGCGCTTTTCGTATTTTATCTGGTGGTAGAGCCCCGGGTTCATGATGTCCTTGACCGTGTCGACGTTGTTCGCGTCAAGGACGCCGCCCGCCTTTAATTTGCCCTTGGTGTACGCCTCGATTGAGAGCAACTCCGGCGGATACGCGGCCTCGCAGGTGCCGGTGTTGCTCAGTACATCCCACAGCGGCGCGATAAGGCCCGCAGCCATGATGCCCTTGCTGCTGTGTTCCAGGAAATGTCGACGTGTCCAGCCTTCGTTAAACTTGATCGTATACACAAATGTTCCCCCGATCCCCTTGCCGGGCCTTGTGAGGCATCAATTCGCAATTCGGCCCGGTGCTTTGTGTGGTACGCCCAGTCCCAAGCATGGATGGCATGTTCGAGGCGCCAGTGTCGGGCGGGCCGCGGGCCGAGAATTTGAGAAATAACTTTCTGTCAACGTTGTGGGCGTCGATGCCCATGGCACACCATTTTCTTTTCCGCGGGCCCCGTGAGCGGATGAGGTGCAGGTGCGAGGAGGATTAGTTTGGCTGTATGGAATTAGGTTTGTAACTTATGTATCGCACTTATCCCACGACTCAGGCAAGCATCGAGCGCGGCAATGCGCTCCGCTGCGACCACGTTTGGTTCGTGTGGTCACCGCTCTTCGTCGGTCGAAAAGCGGATGTGGGCTTTGACCTTGAGAGGTGGTGCGCTATGGAATCGGCAGAACGCCGCAAGAAGGGAGCGGTAGAGGAACTATGAAATATGCAATCGTTACTGGTGGAGCACGGGGACTCGGACTGGGGATCGTAAACGCGCTCCTGGATGAAAAAGTCGTTGAGCGGATCGCGATCGTCGATCTCAAGCCCGCGCCCGCGCCCGACGCTATCGCCTCGCAGGTGGAAAATTTCACCTGCGACGTGACCGACGAGCAGCAGGTGCATCAGGTTGTTGATGCGATAACCACAAAATACGGTGCGCCCGACGTGCTCTGTAACAACGCCGGCGGCGGCGAAAAGATGTGGTTCGAGCACGGACGCGACGGCGAGTGGGAGACGGTCGACGTGTGGCGCCGTTACGTCGATCTCAATCTCAACTCGGTTCACATCATGGTGCGCGAAGTCGCGCCACGGATGCAGAGCGGAGCGGTGATTTGCAACACTTCTTCGGTCGCCGGTCTGCTGCCGACTCCGTTTCTCGCCGCTTACGCGGCGGCCAAGGCGGGCGTCATCTCGTATACCCGCACCTGCGCGCTCCAGCTCGGTCCCAAGGGTATCCGTGTCAACGCGGTCGCGCCGGGCCTGATTTATACGCGCGTATGGGAAGACCTGGGCGCGGCGCTCGGCGGTGCCACTGAGCGGGCACGCTCAACCTTCGAGGCTTCGGTGCGCAATCTCGTACCTCTCGGGCGCGAACAGACGCCCGAAGACGTCGGACGCGCCGTTGCCTGGCTCTGTTCCGAGCGCGCTCAGAACATTACCGGCCAGATTATCGCGGTCGACGGCGGAATCGTGCTCGGTCCGGCCGTGAGATAACCCACTCGGCCGGGGCTGATACCGTCTGGCGAAGCGCCTTTTCCGGATCGTAAACTGTGCGAGCAGGATTGCGACGACGATGACTCTCAAGGAAGAAAAGGCGCTTTCGATCGTACGCCGCCTTCACGAACAGGGCTTTGTTGCCCTGTTCGCGGGCGGATGCGTGCGCGATCGAATCCTTGGGGTCGAGGCGAAGGACTACGATATCGCGACCGACGCGCGCCCCGAGGTCGTGCAGCGAATCTTCGACCATACGGTTGCGGTGGGCGCCAGGTTCGGCGTGATCGTGGTCGTAATCGAAGGTGAGCCGTTCGAAGTCACCACTTTTCGCGCCGACGCACCGTACGTTGACGGCCGTCGCCCCTCAGCCGTGCGCTTCGGCACGATCGAGGAGGACGCAATCCGGCGCGACTTCACGATCGGCGGCATGTACTACGACCCGACGAACGACCGCATAATCGATCTGGTCGAGGGAGTCCGCGACCTGCGCCGGGGTGTGGTTCGCGCGATCGGCAACCCGTACGACCGCTTCGAAGAGGACCGGCTTCGTATTCTGCGCGCGGCCCGTTTCGCCGCCCGCCTCAATTTCGCGATCGATCCCGCGACCTGGGCCGCGATGAAGCGTGCCGCACCGACCATCATTGGTATCTCCGCGGAACGAATCGGCGAGGAACTGGTGATGACGATGACCGAGGGCGGCGGCGCGCGCGGCATGGATATCCTGCTCGAAAGCGGCCTGATGAACGTGCTGATGCCGGAGGTCTCCGCGATGGTCGGGTGCGCGCAGCCCGAGAATTTCCATCCCGAGGGCGACGTTTACGTTCATACGCGGCTAGCGGTCTCGATGCTCGACCCGGGATGCGCCGAGACGCTCGCGTTCGGCGTGCTGTTTCACGATATCGCCAAGCCGCCCTGCCGGGCCGAGCAGGACGGCAAGGTGACGTTCTACGGCCATACCGAGCAGGGCGCCGAGATGGCGCGCGAGATAATGGCGCGATTTCGCCGCTCGCGCTTCGTGCAGGAGCGCGTCGCCTACCTGGTGAAGAACCATCTGCGGCTTTGCATGGCGCCGCGGATGAGGCAGGCGACGCTCAAACGGATGCTTGCCGAGGACGGTTTCGATGAGTTGCTGGAACTGTCCCGTCTCGACGCGCTGGCTTCCAGCTCCTACCTCGGCTTTTACCACTTCTGTCGCCGCGCGATAGCTGAGATGGCTCCGGCCGAGATTCGTCCGCCCCGGCTAATCGGTGGCGACGATCTGATCCGGATGGGGTTCACGCCGGGTCCCGTCTTCAAGACTATTCTGAGGGAAGTGGAAGACCTTCAACTCGACGGCGCGATCGCCGATCGCGAACAGGCGCTTGAGTACGTGCGCTCGAATTACCCCCCGCCGCGTCCCGAGACCGCCGTCTGAGCCGGCCAGCCGGGTCGTCGCGATCGCGAGTGCGTTGCGTGTGGTGCCGTTGGAAATGCCCGACCACGACCCCGCGCAGTCGTTGCCTTTGAACAGACTGTCTTTTTGAAGCTGCGGTCGGGTGATATACATTGCGAGCAATGGTGCGTGATCCCGCAATAGGTGAAGCCTCGTTTCCGATCGCCCGATGCGATTCGTGCGACCGCAGCGTACTGACGTATTTGCGGCTCGATGGCGACGGGGTCGAGCGCCGTTTCTGTACGCATTGCGACGCAGCCGTCACGGAGAAGCTTGAGTGGGTGTCGGCCGACGAATTGGAATCGGTCGGTTACTATTTCGGCTCGCGTCCGCCTGCGTCGGGCGGCTGCGGATGCGGCTCGGGCGGTTGCGCGCGTAAGAACTGACCTTGCTGCAAAATCGCTGCGTCAGCGGGCGTCGTTGGAAATTTCGTGTGCGTGTGGCGCGCTAGCTGGTCTCGCTTATCGCCCCGGTCTGGCGGAGTGCTTCATACACGACGATCGAGACCGCGTTGGCAAGATTCAGGCTTCTGACTCCCGGCTCGAAAATCGGAATCCGGTAAGTCCGATCGATCTGCTGGTTTATCAAATCGGCGCCGAGGCCCTTCGTCTCGCATCCGAACACCAGAAAATCGCCAGCACTGTAATCCGCGGCAAGATATGAACGACCCGTGCGCGCCGAGAAAAATTTCATCGGCGCATGTTCGTGCATACGCCAGAATTCGTCCCATGCGCGGTACGTCTGGAGATCTACCAACGGCCAGTAATCGAGCCCAGCGCGTTTCAGGTAGCGGTCCTCAAGTGAAAACCCCAGCGGGCCGACCAGATGAAGCCGTATCCGCGTGGCGGCCGTAAGTCGCGCGATAGAGCCCGTGTTCTGAGGGATTTCCGGCCTGACCAGTACGACGTTGAGCACCGGCTCGGCTGATACGCGGCTACCGACCGTCGCCATCGCGTGCGAGCCGTATCGGATAACGCTTGCCGTCGAGCCGGAAATAAAAATGTTCCGCGTCGTCAGTCTCGAAGTGGGAACTCAGATGGTAGTAGGCGGAGCGCAGAAAACGCGCGCGAAATTCGCCGCCTTTGACGCGCGTGTAAAGGACGTGGTCGGCGCCGACTTCAAGCGTTGACGGATCGAGCGTTTCGCGTTCGTTGTCGTTGAGCACAATCAGGTAGCCGCCCTTGCCGTCGTCCTCGATCGCCTTGACGACGTACGGGGTGTCCTCGATCGTTATTGACGCGCGTTCGTGGGCGACCTGCAGATAGAAGGAGCCGTCGGGGTTGCGCTTGATGCTGCGCGAGAAAAGCAGCGCGATACGCGGGTTGTCGATTCGCTCCTCGTCGCTGTACCAGTTTCCGTCCTTGCGGAAGGAAATTTTGCCTGACTCAACGGCGTAAAATCCGGCCCGTGGCATTTTGATTAACGATCCTGGCTTTGGCTAACGATCCCGACTGTCGAGAATGATGGTGACCGGGCCGTCGTTCGTGAGCGTGACCTGCATCGAGGCTCCGAACTCGCCCGTTTCAACCTTAACACCGCTTTGCCGCACGAGTAAGAGGAAATGCTCGTAGAGACGACGTGCCTCGTCGGGCGACGCGGCGCGCGTGAATGACGGGCGGCGTCCCGAGTTGGTGTCGGCAAGAAGCGTGAACTGCGAGATCACCAGCAGTTCGCCGTTCACCTTGTCGAGCGCGAGATTCATCCTGCCCTGCGCGTCGGCAAACACCCTCATTCCTAGTATCCGATCGGCCAGAAAGGCGGCATCCTGCTCGCCGTCGCCGCCGGCGACTCCCAGCAAAACCACGAAGCCCTGTCCTATTTCGCCGACCGTTCGTCCCTCGATACTGACGTCAGCCCGCGAGACACGTTGAAGAACCGCACGCATATAAACGTCCTATACACCGAAATTCGCGCAGGCAACCCGAAACACGCTTGCCGGTTTCGAATACGTCTGGTGAACTGGACGAAAGTAAATGATTCCAATTTTTTTCAATTTCGGCACGTTTACGGTCTTCGGCCACAGCATACACATCGCGATTTACAGCTACGGGGTGATGGTGGCGCTGGGCCTCATCGGCGGCTATCTGGTCATCGCCTGGGAATGCCGCCGGCGCGGAATTACGACCGAATATGCCTCGTCGCTGGTGGTATGGGCCGCGATTGCGGGACTGGTCGGGGCGCGAATCTGGGACGTGTTCGACAGTCCGCAGATGTATCTTCAACATCCGATATCGATAATTTTCTCGAGCGCGGGGTTCGTATGGTACGGCGGGTTCGTCGGCGGATTCCTTGCCGTTTGGCTTATCGCACGTCACTTCGGAGTCCGCTTTCTCACCACGGCCGATATGGTCGCTCCCGCCATCCTGGTGGGTCACGCTATCGGACGCATGGGGTGCCTGCTGTCGGGCGACGGCGGATGGGGAGTGCCGACCAAAATGCCGTGGGGGATGGCGTTTCCTCATGCGATCGTCGGATGGAACTCGCAGACCGTGCTCCGGCTCAACGCGCATGATCAGTTGGTGTCGGGCTTTTATCCTGGCGTACGGGTTCAGCCCACGCCGATTTTCGAGGCGGTGCTCTACGTTGCGATAGCCGCGTTCCTGCTATGGGCGCTTCGCAGGCGCAACTGGCGCGAAGGAGTGGTGTTCTACCTGTTCCTGGTTCTCTCGGGCGGCGCGCGTTTCCTGGTTGAATTCTGGCGAATCAATCCACGGGTGTTGTGGGGGCTCAGCGAATACCAACTTTTTTCGATCCTCATGATGGTGGCCGGAACCGCCGCGTTGATTTGGGCCTGGAACAAACGAACAGCGGAACCTGAGACGGAGGTGGCGGAAAAGAGCGCGGTGAGCGCCTGAACGGCGCCTATCGTTGCGCGCATGCAGCATTTCCTGGCGTTGTCACCCGCGAAAGGTACCGAGCGAATGGATTCGCGGATGTCGAACACGGGGGCGTCTGGTGTCCGAAGCCGCCTCCCGACTATACTGTTGGGAAAATGATCCCGATTTTCCTCAAGCTCGGCACGATCACTGTCTTCGGTCACAGCATACCCATCGTGATTTACAGCTATGGAGTCATGATGGCGCTGGGCTTTATCGGTGCGGACGTAGTTCTCGCGTGGGAGTGCCGGTGGCGCAGGATTCCGGTCGACTACGCCTCGTCACTGGTTTTTTTTGCCGCAATCGGAGGCCTCGCCGGAGCGCGTATCTGGGCGATTTATGACGACTTTCCGTCATATCTTCAGCATCCCATGTCGATGATCTTCTCGGGCACGGGTTTCGTATGGTACGGCGGTCTGGTTGGCGGTCTGGTCGCGGTCTATTTCGTGGCGCGTCACTTCGGGATCCGCTTTCTTACCACGGCCGACATGGCTGCTCCGGCGGTATTGGTGGGTCATGCGTTCGGTCGCATGGGATGCCTGCTGTCGGGCGACGGCGACTGGGGCGTGCCGACCAAGATGCCGTGGGGGATGGCCTATCCTCACGCGATCGTAGGATGGAATTCGCAGACCGTGCTCAAGCTAGGCGCGCACGACCAGTTGGTGTCGGGGTTTTATCCCGGCGTGCGGGTCCAGCCCACACCGATTTTCGAGGCGGTGCTTTACGTTGCGATAGCCGCCTTCCTGCTATGGGTGCTTCGCAAGCGCAACTGGCGCGAGGGGCGCGTGTTCTACTGGTTCCTGATTCTCTCGGGCGGCGCGCGTTTCCTGGTCGAATTCTGGCGAATCAATCCACGGGTGCTTTGGGGACTGAGCGAATATCAGCTCTTTTCCATCGTCATGATGGTGGCCGGGACTGCGGCGCTGCTTTGGACGTGGAACAGACCGCTTAACGAATCCGAAATCGGAGCCACGCGCAAGGAGGCGATAAGAGCCTGATCGATGGAAGTCAGGACGAGGACGATCGGCGCCATCGCGGCGATATTTGTTCTGGTCGGGGTAGTGCTGTTCTTCTTCGCGGGGTTGCACCACCGGGCGACCACGAACGGACCTGCGGGGCAGAGCGAGCAGCAGGCTTCAACCGCACCAACTGCACCGGTCGCCGCCGGCGAGATGGCGGCAAACTTCACGCTCAAGAATCTCAAAGGTCAGGAAGTCTCTTTATCATCGTTTCGTGGCAAGGTTGTATTGCTCAACGTTTGGGCAACATGGTGTCCTCCGTGTCGTGAGGAGATGCCCACGCTGGAGTCTCTTTACCAGGATTTCAAGGGCAACAAGAAGTTCGTGATGCTCGCGGTGAGCCAGGACGTCAAGGGGAGATCCGCGGTCGCGCCGTTCATCAAGAAACACGGCTACAAGTTCGAGGTGTTGCTGGACCCGCAGAACAAGGTTGGCGACGCCTACGGCGTGACTGGGGTGCCGGAAACCTTCATTATAGACGGTCAGGGGCGCATCGTCGCGCATCATATGGGTGCCTTTGACTGGGCGCGGCCCGACGTCAGAAAGGCTATAACTAGGTTGCTCAATTCGAGCGAAGGCTGAAACCGCGCCGCAACGGGAGTGCAACCGAAAGCGGCCTTTGCTTAAATTAGGCCCACATCATTTGGGTCTCGGATGTCAGTAATGAAGAAGAATCGATGGGCCATAACGCTGGCGGTTTTCTTGATCGCCTGCTTCCTTGCGCTTGAGGAAGTCGCGGTAAGGCGCGCCCAGGCGCTGCCCAACGACACCTATCAGGAGCTTCAGACCTTCGCGAACGTGCTTGCGATAGTTCAGAAGAACTATGTCGAACCGGTTTCGACAAAGCGTCTGGTCAATGGCGCGATAAGCGGCATGCTGTCGTCGCTCGACCCGCACAGCCAATACCTCACGCCGCAGCTCTATCGTGACCTCGAAGTCGAAACTCGCGGCAGCTTCGGCGGCATCGGAATCGAAATCACCATCAGGAACGGCTTGCTCACGGTCGTTGCTCCTATCGAAGGAACTCCCGCCGCAAAGGCAGGAATCAAGGCCGGCGACCAGATCATCAAGATTAACGACGAATTTACCAAGGACATGACGCTGACCGACGCGGTCAAACTGATGCGGGGGCGCAAGGGCACCAAGCTTCACCTCACGCTTCATCGCAACGGCCTGCCCGAGCTTTTTTCGGTCTCGCTGACCCGGGCCGTCATCAAGATCAAGTCGGTGAAGTCCAAGATGCTCGCCGACGGTTTCGGCTATATTCGGATTGCCAGTTTCCAGGAAGACACCAGCGGAGGCGTAGAAAAGGCGCTCGCTAAAATCCGCAAGGACGATCACGGCAAAGTCAAAGGATTGGTTCTGGATCTGCGTGATAATCCCGGCGGTCTTCTTGACCAGGCCGTCAAGGTCTCGGGTGACTTTATCGACGGCGGACTGGTTGTCTACACGCAGGGGCGCAATCCGGATCAGCGGCAAAAGTACTTCGCCCGTGCTCCGGAACACTTCCGCGACTATCCGATGGTCGTGCTGGTCAACGGTGGAACCGCAAGCGCGAGTGAGATCGTCTCGGGCGCGCTCCAGGACCATCGCCGCGCCCTGATTGTCGGCACGCAGACTTTCGGCAAAGGGTCCGTGCAGACCATCCTGCCCATCAGCCGGGACTCCGCCCTTCGGCTGACCACGGCGCGCTACTACACGCCCAACGGTCGCTCGATTCAGGCGGTGGGTATCACGCCTGACATTGTGGTGCAGAACCCCAGACCGACACTCGCATCGCTGGAGGCACAGGGCGCCACTATCGAAACCAGCCCCGACATTCGTGAAAACGAACTGCCGGGTCATTTCAACAACAGTCAGCATCCGAAGCTTGAGCACCGCGAGCAGAAGAGCGAAGAAGGTGCCGCGGCTGCGGCAGCACCTTCGCCCAAACCGACCAAGACCGCGGCTAAAGCGAAAGTGAAGAAGCCCAAGGATCTCCAGCTTGAGAAAGCAATCTTCATCCTCAAGCACTGGAAGAATTACCGCGTGGAGCTTGCTCAGCGACATACGAAGAAAGTCGCGACTGACTAGCAACGCGCTCGCACGCTACGAAATAACTTGTGAAGGCGGCCGCTTGAGCGGCCGCTTTCTTTTTGTCCGCGCACACCGATGCCGCGCGCATCGATGGTTCACCTCGGCCTGCCGGTCGAATCCGCCAAACGGGTTGCTATTTCGACTCTTCGACGGGAAACGCGAGCGACGCGAGGAAGTCGTGCCAGTGGCCGATCTCTTCTAGGTTTGTCGCCGGGCCTTCTGGTAAGTTGCTAGGGCGATGGCCGGGCAACTCGATCTTGCGCTTGAACGGAGACGTTCGTCGTCGGCACTGTCCGTGACGCAATTGGTGCGGATGGTGCGGGAGGCGCTTGAGGAGCGATTCGACGAGTGCTGGGTGACGGGAGAGATCTCCAACGGCCGCTTCGCGAATTCCAACCATTACTATTTCACCCTCAAGGACTCCAAGGCCGCGATCAATGTGGTGATGTTCGCGTCGGCACGCCGTCGCCTTCGGTTCAGGCCTGCCGACGGGATGCAGGTTATAGTGCGCGGGCGGGTCAACGTTTACGAGACTCGCGGGAGCCTTCAGTTCTACGCGGAAGAGATGGAGCCGCGCGGCGTGGGCGCGCTTCAAATCGCCTTCGAGCAGCTCAAGAAGCGGCTTGCCGAAGAAGGACTCTTCGACGACGAGAGAAAGCGCAGGCTCCCGTTTCTGCCGCGCACCGTTGGAGTAGTAACCGCCCTTGGCGGCGCGGGACTGCGCGATATCCTGCGGGTGCTTTTCGAGCGCTTCGCGAATCTTCATGTGGTGATTCGCCCGGCCCGCGTGCAGGGAGCCGGTGCCGCCGAAGAAATCGCCCAGGCTATTGAGGATTTGAACCGCGACCATCGCGCCGAGGTGATAATCGTCGGACGTGGCGGCGGATCGATCGAGGATTTGTGGGCATTCAACGAGGAAGTCGTGGCCCGCGCGATCCATCGCTCCGCGATTCCGATCGTGTCGGCGGTGGGCCATGAAATCGACTACACGATAGCCGATTTCGTGGCCGACGCGCGCGCTCCAACGCCCACCTTTGCGGCGCATTTGGTAGTGCCCGACCTATCGGAGTTGAGCGAGCGGCTGGCGACGCTAAAGGGCGCGCTCGAAACCCGGATGGACCGGGTGATTGCTGACTTCGCCGAGGACGTGGCGCGTCTGTGCGCTCGCGTGAAGCATCCGCGCCCGCTCATCCGCGACGCCCGTCAAGCGGTTGACGAGGAAGCCGCCGCCTTGGGGCTTGCGATGGAACGTCGCATCCGCGACCTGAGCGTTAGCACGCAGGCGCTTTCGGACCGGCTGCGGGCGCCAGTCGGTGCGATGCGCGAGACGCGGCTTCGTCTTGCCCGACTGATTGCTTCGCTCGCCCATGCGGAGCGTTCCGCTCTCCAGGCGCATCGCAAACGCTTCGCCGCCCTGACGACTCGCCTCGATTCCATCTCGCCCCTTCGCGTGCTCGAACGCGGCTACGCCCTTGTAACCAGTGCGCGCGACGGGCGGGCCGTCAGTGACGCGGAAAACGTGGAGATTGGCGAG